>JAQUOB010000171.1 GCA_028717325.1 Candidatus Margulisiibacteriota bacterium | reverse complement strand
ATACACGCCGGCGAAAAAATTAGTGGAACTCAAATCGCTGAAGCTGTACTTTATTTCCTACCGAAACATCGGAACTTTCCATGAACACGTGGTCAATAAAATTCTCGATGACTTCGTGGCCGCCTGCTCTCCTCGAAGCGCTAAGATCGTCGGGGAATTCAACGTGCGCGGCGGGATCAAAACGACGGTTGTTGCTGAATATAAATCTTAAGCAAGCCATTGTTCTTTATTAGCGTATTGCCTTGCTGTTTCTTCCAAGAGAAAACGCAAAGCGGTAAACACCACTATCCCCTTTTGGCTGTTTATCGCATCTTGAACTGTAAGATCGGCCGGTTGTTTCCGTCTCCAGCGGATCATCTTAGTCCTGATTCTGACCACTTTCCGCCAGGCGGCCCCTTTCTTCAACATTTCTTTACTTTCTTCAGCCATCTGCTCTGCCGTTTTAAACGGCTGGAGCAAAGATTTCATGATCGCCAAGCCCAGATAGATGTCTTGTGACACGGGTAAATGGATCGGCAAATATTTCTTTTCCCCTTGACTCCCTTCGATCACTGACAAACGATCCGGAATGAATTCTTTTGCTTTTTCCATCAACCGGGCCCCTTCATAGGCAGTTAAAACATTGTTTACATTGAGCCTCATATGCGGATTGTGGGATAAAACGATCATTAAAGCTCCCATCTGTTCAAAAAACATTTCCTTGTCCATTTGAGGATGGGTTAAGATCACATAATGGCAATGCGTGAATCCTAGAATATCAAGCGCAACAATTAATTCCTTAACCTGCTGCCAGTTATAACCGGATTTACCCAACAAACGCAACATTTTATCGGAAAAGCCATCCGTGCCGAAATTTAACCACGCGACCTTAACCTGCCGCAGCTGCGCGAGCAATTGCCGATCAACTTTACCCCTGGACAAAAATGACCCAATGGCCCCTTGGAGGGAAAACGTAAAATAATTTTTCACCGCCGGATCGTCCGCGACTAATGACAAAAATTGGGTCGCCCTTTCTTTGTCCTGAAAAAAATCGTCATCGGTAAAATAGACTTTTTTAGCTTCCGCTGGCAATTCCCCACGCCTAATACTATCCTTTATCCTTCTTAGTTCTTGAATCAACCTCTCCGCCGACCAATAGATCGGCCGATCGTGGTATTTGTGCGAGCAAAAAACGCACCGGTACTTACAGCCCCGCGAGGTATGTAGCTCTAAATATCCTTTCGTTTTGATATCTTTAACTAAATCAGGAAAAGCAGTTATGCCCGGCAGTTTATTCAATTCTTCAGCTGACAAAACATTGGTCCGATCATCAAAATATTCCCGACCATCCGCTATCACGTAGACGCCGCTGACCGCTAAAACTTTAACTTTCTCAACATCAATCTGGCCGTCCTTCAAACAGGCCAATAGCTGGCAAAACGCTATTTCCCCGTCCCCTTTGACCAACGCGTTCGCCTCTGGGAAAAAAGCTTTTAATTGCCGCAAATCTTTGGCCGTGTTGACCCCTGGTCCGCCAAGCACAATAGTCGCTTGAGGAAAAAGGGCCCTGATCCGTATCACTTCAGCTTGTGTTTCCCTAAAAAGATCATCAAATAATGACAAGGCAAAAACCAACGGCCGCTTCCGGCTTATGTCCGGCAGTAAATCAAGTTGGCCTGATTGCACAAACGGCGCTTTCATGAAAACCGGCGTCGCCAACCGCCGCTCGCGAATAACCCCGGCCAAGGACTGGCCTGCGGCCGAAACAACTTGCGGCCGCCGCTGATCGTTGGGATCTTTAAAGGCCATGTCAAAAACCACCACCGGCCGGCTTTTTATCGGACAGCTTGCTTCCGGAACAACCGGCTTAATAATCGCTCTTTGAGTTAAGGGTAAGGATAACATTGCCATACAAAGAGGTTTCGACACAACAAAAGAGGGATTTCAGCAATTACAGCGTGCTGTCCGCCTACCCTCAATAGCCGCTTTATTTTCTAGACATGAAATGCTGAAGATTTTCGAGGTAGATCGGCAGACAAAAGCATAAACTGGAAGAAGCGAGAGGACTATTTGCCAGCGCTCTCAATTCCTCGGCGGTTTGCAAGCTCAGGTTCTCCACTTCTTGATAATCAATGCGGATTTTCGGCAAAGCCTTCTGCTTCAAGCGGCCGGCGAACAGAACATTAATTTCAGCATTGACCGTATGATCAAAAGGTTTTTCTACGACCTGAACACCAGTTTGACCGACCGGGACCAGATTTCCCCCGACCAGATTGACCCCCGAGAGGCCGATCTCATCGGATAGCTCTAGATAAGCTGTTTCGAGCGGTGTCCGGCCGGCCGGCACATGCCCGCCAGCGGTCAGATCAAGCAGGCCCGGCGTTCCCCGGTTGCCGCTACGCACCTGCAGGATCATTTCCCGTCCGGTAAAGAGCGCGACCCGGGCGGCCAGATGCCGTAACCCCATCAGGTGAACAAACCAGCGAGGTGCCTCGTGGCCGGTCGGCTCGCCTTGCGGATCAACGATCGAGAGCTGTTCGGTAAAGCATTGCGGTTCTAATCTGACGGCCAGCCGCTCGACTTCCCGCTGAAAACGGTCGACCGGCGGCAAGCCAGCACCGGCCTGATAGCGCTGACGCTTATTAATCACGGTCTTGAGTAAGGAGTCGCTTATAACCTTGCCAAAAACTTTCATATTGCCATACTACAGCGAGCTACCCTGGTTGAACTGCGCGCCCAGCCGCCTGATCGTATCCGCCACCTCACGCATGGCCGGACGCTCCGTCTTGAGCGGATGGACCAACCTGATAAGATATTTCCCCAACTCCGACTGTTTCAGTTCATTCGGCATTCTGATCTTTTCGACCAGCGCGGCGTAGCCGAGCGTCCCCAACTGCATTATGTCCCGGCAATAAGATTTCACTACCTCTTCCTGGGAAGTGAACATCATATCAAGCCCGGTCAAACGCCAGATATTGCCGATCCCCTCATACTCGATCCCAAGGCGGCCGGTCAGGAGAGTGTAATAAGTGGCGCCAAACCCAAAAACATCGACCCGAACATCTTCTCTGACCGGGGTTTCGAGCATCAACTCGGGCGGCATATAAGGAAAGGCCCCATGGTCCCGGCGCGCCTCAACGGCATTCAGCCGCGCGGCTCGGCCAAAATCCAGCACGGTCAATTTATTCTCTGCCGGCTCATAAAGTACATTGTTCGGTTTGATATCACGGTGGACAATATTGCGCTCGTGCAGATCGACCACCCGGTCGGCCAGCATCGGCATTATTTTGCCCGTGATCAATTCTAGTTTTTTCCGGCTGGCCTCTGCCGGGTCGCTCGCCTTGAGCCGAATGCGATCTAGGGCCACCCCTCCGATCCTGGGCATGGCAAAGAACGGCGCCGACCGGTCGACAAGTTTCGTAGCACTGAGAAAACCAGCTCGTTCGTCATAATGGAC
>JAQUOB010000170.1 GCA_028717325.1 Candidatus Margulisiibacteriota bacterium | reverse complement strand
TTCGCCGAAACCGGACCGGCCGTCCCAGGAAACCCGGCTCAAGCCGTCCGGGCCGCGATTGGCGCTGGAAATGGCGATCTGGCGGACGAGCTGGCCGGTTACGTCAAAGATATAGACCTTGACCCCGACATCACTTGACAGCTTATATGCCACCGTCACCGATTGAGACAGATTCGGGTTAAAAGGGTTGGGATAGCTGATAACACTCGTCTCGGCGGTCGCCACGATCGGCACCAATACACCGGTCTGGGCAACCAGCGGAGTGTAAATGACCGAAGCCAGGCCCACCGTTACGGTCGAATTAGCGCCCGAGATAACGCCCATCGTGTTCTCCCCCAGCACGGAAAAGGAAGATAGATCGGCACCCGACAGCGCCCCAGAGGCAACGACCAGCGCTTCGGGAGTTGAAGTTGTCGCGGCGGCCGGGCTGATCAAAAGAGCGGCCGGCAGGATGAAAAGCAATAGTAGTTTTTTCAATATGCATCTATGTTATATCTTTCGGGGCCTCGGTGTCAATATCGACGACAACGTGTTATAATAAATTCGTGAAAAGTAAGATTTTAACTATCGACGCGGGCAATACCACTGTCAGTTTTGGCTTGTTTGAAGGGAAAAAGCTCGTCAGGGCCTGGCATGTGCCGACTGGAAGAATAACCGGAGGCCGAGGGACCAGGGACTGGGGACTGGGGACTAGGCAGATCATTATTTCTTCGGTCGTGCCAAAAGTCAGTAAAATACTAAAGAAAACATTCCCCGGTGCCCTCTTCGTAAACCATAAAAATATCGGCATAAAAGTCAGGGTCGCAAAGCCGGCGCAGGTGGGAGCCGACCGGTTGGTTGACGCCTTAGCCGCTTATAAACTTTACGGAGGACCGGCGATCGTCGTCGATTTCGGCACCGCCACGACTTTTGACGTCATAAACGCCAGAGGCGACTACCTGGGCGGCGCGATCGCCCCCGGTATCCTGCTGGCCAGGGATACGCTTTACGAGCGGACGGCCAAACTGCCAAAAATAGAAATAAAGGCCCCGAAAAACGTTATCGGCAAGAATACGGTCGAGGCGATGAGAAGCGGACTGGTTTACGGTTATGCGGCATTAGTTGAGGGAATGATAAAACGCATAATTTCGAAATTCGAAATTCGAAATTCGAAATTTAAGGTTATTGCTACCGGGGGCTTGGCCCTGTTGATTTGTAAGCAGACCGACGTTATTGATATAATAGACCAAGGGCTGACGCTGAAAGGTTTGCGGATGATCGGAGAGATGAGATGAGCGAAGAACTTAGCGATCTGTTAAAAATACGCCGCGAAAAGATGGAGGAGTTCCGGGCCAAAGGGATGGAGCCCTACCCCTATCGGTACGAGAAAAACGCCTCGTCGGCGGAAATAGTTAAGAAATACTCCAACCTCAAAGAGCACGAAGAAAGCCCGGAAGAGGTCTCAATCGCTGGCCGCGTGATGACCAAACGCGGCCACGGCAAGGCCTCGTTCGCCACGCTCCAGGACGAGACCGGCCGAGTCCAGGTCTACGGCAAGCTCGACGTCCTGGGCGAAGCCAAATACGAGCTCTACCAGAAACTGGACATGGGCGATTTTATCGGCGTCAAGGGCAAGGTCTTTAAGACCAAGACGGGCGAAGTGACCGTGCGCGTCCATGACTTTCAACTCTTGAGCAAATCGCTCCATCCCCTGCCCGAAAAATGGCACGGCCTGCAGGACAAGGAGATCCGCTACCGCGAACGCTATGTCGACCTGATCGTCAATCCCGAAGTCAAAGATGTTTTCGTCAAACGCAGCAAGATCGTCTCCCTGATCCGCAAATTTTTGGAAGCGCGCGGCTTTCTCGAGGTCGAAACCCCGATCCTGCACGTCCTGCAGGGGGGAGCGGCTGCCACGCCTTTCGAAACGTTCCACGATGCTCTCGGTATGCCGCTGTTCATGAGGATCGCCCCGGAGCTTTATCTGAAACGGCTGCTCGTCGGCGGTTTCGAAAAAGTGTTCGAAATGGGGCGCGTCTTCCGCAACGAGGGCATGTCTTATAAACACAACCCGGAATACACGATGATCGAGATCTACCAGGCCTACGCCGATTATAACGATATCATGCAGTTGACCGAAGAGCTGATCGTTACCGCTGCGAAAGAGGTTCTGGGCACTCTGGAGATCGAATTTAAGGGGGACAAGATCGACCTTAGTCCGCCCTGGAAGCGGATCTCGCTCGTCGACGCTTTGAAAGAAGAAGGTATCGATATCGGCGGCAAAAGCGAAGCCGACATCAGGCGCATCGCCAAAGAAAAAGGGATCGAAGGGGCCGCCGAGATCGGCATCGGCAAGATCATCAATGTGCTCTACGACAAGTTTGTCGAGCCGAACCTGCGCCAGCCGACCTTTATCATCGACCATCCGCTGGAAACCTCGCCGCTGGCCAAGAAACACCGGAGCAAAGCCGGCGAAGTCGAGCGCTTTGAACTGATCATCGCCGGCATGGAGCTGGCCAACGCTTTTTCTGAGCTGAACGATCCGCTTGACCAGCGCGAGCGGCTCAAGAAGCAGGCGGAGCTCAAGGCGGCCGGCGACCTGGAAGCCGAATCGATGGACGAAGATTTTCTGCGGGCGCTCGAATACGGCATGCCGCCGGCCGGCGGGCTCGGCATCGGCATCGACCGCCTGGTCATGATCCTGACCAACCAGCCGTCGATCCGCGACGTGCTCTTTTTCCCCCACATGAAGCCGATCGCCCAGGCCAAACCCAAAGAAGAAGAGATGGACGCGCTGGATAAATGAAAGTAATCGACGCGTTCAAAAAAGCAGACCCCGCTCTCTCGTTCGAATTCTTTCCGCCCAAGACCCCGGAGCAAGAAAAACATCTTTTCGAAGTTATCGGGAAACTAAAAGTATTTGCGCCCGATTTTGTGTCAGTGACCTACGGCGCCATGGGAACCACCCGGGAAAAAACTTTTTTCTGGGTCAGGGAGATAAAAGAAAAGTTCAAGATCGAGCCGGTCGTCCACCTGACCTGCGTCGCGGCGACCCGCGACGATATCGCGCGCCAGCTGGATGAGTTAGAGAGCATGGGAGTCAAAAATATCCTGGCCCTGCGGGGCGATCCGCCGGAAGGCCAAAAAGATTTCGTTCCTCCGGCCGACGGCTTCCGCTACGCCAAAGAGCTGATCGCTTTTATAAAAAGCCGGAAGCCCGGCTTTTGCGTGGGGGCCGCCGGTTTTCCGGAAGGCCATCCGGGAGCACCAAATCCCGCCGCCGACACTCAATATCTAAAACAAAAGATCGACGCCGGGGCCGAATATGTAATGACCCAGCTCTTCTTCGACAATCGGTTTTATTTTGATTTTGCCGCCCGATGCCAAAAAGCGGGCATTAACGTGCCGATCATTCCCGGTCTCATGCCGATCACCAGTCTGCGTCAGATGAAAAAGA
>JAQUOB010000169.1 GCA_028717325.1 Candidatus Margulisiibacteriota bacterium | reverse complement strand
TGAAAGCGATCACGCGCCCGCGAATATCAAAGACCGGGAAGATCAAACGATTCCGGAAGCGATCGTAAAAGCCGTCCTTATTCTCTCTCGGCAGGGTGAGGCCCGACCGCTCGATCAGCTCGGGCGAGACGCCGCGCGAAATGAGATGCTTGAATAAATTATCCCAGGCGGCCGGAGCAAAACCCAGCCCGAAAGCCCGGCCGGTCTCTTCGCTGATGCCGCGGCCGGTTAAATAATCCCTGGCCGGCTGGCCCGCTTCGGACTCATAAGCGGCGCGGAAAAATTTGGCCGCCAGCTGCATGGACGAATAAATTTTATCTTTTTCCGAATTCGAAAGCGAAGAGCCGGACGGTTTGCTCACCGCCACACCGAGTTTTTCGCCCAACTCAGCCACGGCTTCCGCGAAACCGATGTTCTCGATCCTCATCAGAAAAGAGAAAATATTGCCGCCCTCGCCGCAGCCGAAGCAATGGAAGAGCTGTTTCTCCGGCGAGACGGTGAACGAAGCGGTCTTTTCCGAATGGAAAGGGCAAAGCCCCAGGTAGTTTTTCCCGCGTTTCTTCAGCGCGACGTACTGGGAGATCACGGAGACGATGTCTGACCTATTCCTGATATCTTCGATAACTTCGGGCGGTATCAACTAGCCTGCCTCCACTCATTGGGGACGAACAGATCCTGGAACTTGGTGATCGCGTACCTGTCAGTCATGCCGGCGATAAAATCGACGGTGTGCTGGACCTGATCATCTTCTTTGATCCCGTTCTGGAACGCCTCGTCGTAATGATAGTGCCGGAAGAGCTGGGTGAGGAGCTCCGGCACTTTGGCCTCTTCACGTTTAGCTGCCGGGTTTGTGTAAACATTCTTGTACATAAAATCGTAGAGGCCGTCCATGGCCGACTGGACTGCCGGCTCCATCTTTAGCTCGGCCCGGTCGCGGCTGTTCACGATCAGGCTGCCGACCAGCCGGTCGAGGATATTTTTGCCCAATTCTTTCATGTATTGCTTGGGCAGCTGATCGGCCGACAGGACGCCGGCCCGGATCGCGTCCTCCATGTCGTGGTGCAAATAGGCGATCCTATCGGCTAATCGGACGATCTGTCCCTCCAGCGTCGCCGGCTGGGGATCGTCGGGCGTGTGATTGCGGATGCCGTCAATAATTTCCGCGCAAAGGTTCAGTCCCTTACCGTCGTGTTCGATCACCTCGACGACGCGCGCGCTCTGTTCGTTGTGAAAAAAGCGGCGGCCGTAATTGGTCTTTAAAATATCATCGAGCACGAACTCGCCGGCATGGCCGAACGGCGTGTGGCCGAGGTCGTGGGCCAGGGCGATCGCTTCGGTCAGGTCTTCGTTGAGCTTGAGCGCCCGGGCGATCGTGCGGGCGATCTGCGAGACTTCCAGCGTGTGCGTCAGCCGCGTGCGGAAATGGTCTTCGACCGGCGAAATAAAGACCTGCGTCTTGTGCTTTAACCGGCGAAAGGCCTTGCAGTGGATGATCTTGTCCCGGTCGCGCTGGAAAGCCGTGCGGAAGTCGTCTTCCTGCTCCGGCATTTTGCGGCCCCGGGTCTTTGACGCCAGGGCCGCATATTGTGACAGATATTGAGTCTCGCGCTCTTCGATTTCCTGCCGGATGAGCATTGATCCCTTATTTTGTTGAATAGGAATGTTTGCCTTTTTCCTTGATCACGGCTTGAGCGGCCGCCAGACGGGCGATCGGCACGCGATAGGGCGAGCAGCTGACGTAATTGAGCCCGACCTTGTGGCAGAACTCGACCGATTCGGGATCGCCGCCGTGCTCACCACAAATGCCGACCTTAAGGTTCTTGCGCGTCTTGCGGCCTCTTTGCACGGCCATCTCGACCAGCTGTCCGACGCCTTCGGCATCGAGCACCTGGAACGGATCGTTCTTGTAAATGCCCATGTCGACGTAGGCCGGCAGGAACTTGCCGGCGTCGTCGCGGGAGAGGCCCATCGTCATCTGGGTCAGGTCGTTGGTGCCGCAGGAGAAGAACTCGGCGACCTCGGCGATCTTGTCGGCGACCAGCGCGGCGCGCGGAATCTCGATCATCGTGCCGACCATCATTTCAACCTTGGTGTTGTACTTCTCCATCGTTTCTTTGGCGACCCGGCGGATGATGTCGACCTGGTTCTCCAGCTCTTTGACGGCGCCGACCAGCGGCACCATGATCTCGGGTTTGACGTGGACGCCCTTTTTCTTCAGCTCGCAAGCGGCTTCCATGATGGCCCGGGCCTGCATCTCGGTGATCTCGGGATAGATGATGCCGAGGCGGCAGCCGCGGTGGCCGAGCATCGGGTTGAACTCGTGGAGCGATTCGACTTTTTGCTTGATCTTTTCCAGGCTGACCCCCATGTCGTCGGCCATGGCCTGCTGGGCCGGGGTTTCGTGCGGCACGAATTCGTGCAGCGGCGGATCAAGCAGGCGGATGGTGACCGGCAGGCCCTCCATCGCTTCGAAGATGCCGATAAAGTCGCCTTTCTGCATCGGCAGGAGCTTGGCCAGCGCTTTTTTGCGGCCGGCCAGATCATCGGCCAGGATCATTTCGCGGACAGCTTTAATGCGGTCGCCTTCAAAGAACATGTGTTCGGTGCGGGTGAGACCGATCCCTTCGGCGCCAAAATCGCGGGCAACTTTAGCATCATGCGGCGTATCGGCGTTGGTCCGGACGCCCAGCTTTCTGATCTTGTCGGCCCAGGCCATCAGTTTGCCGAAATCGCCGGAGAGCGTCGGCTTCGTGGTCGGGACTTTGCCCTTCATCACTTCACCGGTCGAGCCGTTGAGCGAGATCCAGTCCCCTTCCTTGATCGTTGTGCCGTTGACGTCGAATTGTTTGGTCTTGTAGTTGATATTGATCGAACCGCTGCCGGCGACGCAGCACTTGCCCATGCCGCGGGCCACGACGGCCGCGTGCGAGGTCATCCCGCCGCGGGCGGTCAGGATACCTTCGGCCACGTTCATACCGCCGATATCTTCGGGCGAGGTCTCGATCCTGACCAGGATGACTTTCTTCCCTTCCTTGGCCCAAGCCTCGGCGTCATCGGCGTGGAAGACGACCTGGCCGGAGGCGGCGCCGGGGGAAGCGGGCAGGCCCTTGGCGATCACTTCTTTCTTCGCTTTCGGGTCAAACATCGGGTGGAGGAGCTGGTCGATCTGTTCCGGAGCGACGCGCAAAACCGCCAGCTCGGGTGTGATCAGCTTTTCGGCAACCATGTCGCAAGCGATCTTCAACGCCGCGGCCGCGGTGCGCTTACCGTTGCGGGTCTGCAGCATCCAGAGCTTGCCTTTTTGGATGGTGAACTCGATGTCCTGCATGTCGCGATAATGTTTTTCCAGCTTCTTGTAGATCGCTTCGAGCGTGGCGTAGGCTTTCGGCATCACTTCTTCCAACGTTTTCTGTTCGGCCGACGATTTGGTCGAGTGATTGACCGG
>JAQUOB010000168.1 GCA_028717325.1 Candidatus Margulisiibacteriota bacterium | reverse complement strand
TACTCAAGCGACAATCCGTCGATCACCTTCAACAACCCGCTCGGCACGACCAAAAATTTCCAGATCATTTTCCAGTACGTGCCGGCGGCCGCCGCTACCGGCGGCGATATTTCCCAGGCGGCCTACGGTTTCGACGGCAGCTTCAAGATCGGCGATATTTTCAAGATCGATTCTTCGTACGCAAAAACGGAAACCGATCAGGTCTATGTTTCGCAAACCACCATAGAGGCCAATATCATCGGTAATGGCTCCAAAGTCTATTCATTGCATTCTCCCGCCAACATAATTGAAGGCAGCGAAAAGATCCTGGTCAACAACCAGCTGGTCAACCGCGATATCGATTACTTTATCACCTATTCGGCCCCCGGGCAGTTCAACTTTTTCTATATAACGCCCACTACCCTTGATGCCATTTCCGTTGAATATAAGTTCCAGTCATTGTCCGGCATTTCGGCGGACACAAAGACGAAAGCGGATACGGCTTTCCGGCTGGGCGCCGAAACTAAATTATTCGGCAACGCGCTGACCGTCAACGGCACGACCAAAAAGATCGGTTTTGACTTTTCGCCGCTGGGCGGCACCGCCATCGGCGTCGGCTCCAATTATGAGGAGTATAACGTTAATTTGAAGCCGGCCTTTCATCAATTCTATTCAAACTATTCTTACAAGTTCAATCAAAATCCGATCGGCACGACCCGGTCGACTTTTCTGCGCACATATGACAATTCGCTTTCCACCGGCATCAATCCCGGCGGGCTGGCCAAGATCGATCTGGGCTACCGGACGTTCACCAGCCTCGACGATCTGCTGTCGCCGGGGACGCTGCATACAAGCGACAACCTGCAAACGTCTTATTCCGGCAGCCTGACGCCGTCCGACTGGCAAAAAGGCGCTTTGTCCCTGAACCATAAATATGAGTACAGAAAGACCGTCTCAAAGAATCACGTCGTCAACCTGAACGACCCCAACCGCTCAAGCCAAAACATCGATTATCTGCACGCCGGCGGCAACCTGAAATTCACGGATCGCGTCGGGCTGGGCCTCGATTTCCAATACAATGAGCCGGTGACCCTCGGCTCACAAGAGACCGAGACCTCACACACGAGGGCCGTCGACAATGCCGCCAACCTTTCTCTCGACCTGACCCCCGGCTTTTTGAAAAAATGGACGGCCAGGGTCTCTCTTTTGAATCACGATGATTATAAAATCGTCCCCGCCGACCGGACCATCACGACCAAAAACGAGACCTACCACATGGACGTCACTCCGATCACGATTCTGACCGGCTCACTTGACCATAACCGGCAAGAAAGGACGTCGTTCATCACCGGCGGCGATAACCCTCTCGGTTTAAGGACCAGCGTCACGACCCGGCTGGCGCCCTTCCCCTGGTTGTCGGCCGGGCTGAACGGCTCGCGGAGCGAAACGGTGCCCGAGACCGGCGCGGCCAATAAGAGCAGCGGCAGCACCTACGGCGGCGACGCCGACTATACGCCCTTGACGTTGAGTATTCTTCGGCTGACCACGCACTACGCCTACTCCAAACAGCGGCAAACAGCGCCGACCGGCACGCAGCTAGTCACGACGAAAACCCGGACTCTGTCGCAGACCTACACGTTGAATTTAACACTGATCCCGATCCTGCCGATAACTTTCGGCTTAAACCGGGAGGACTACCAAAACACCAATGATTCGACTTCGGCACCGGTCATCACCGATACCACGAACAAGACGACGACCGCCTCCAGCGCCCTGAACCTGCCGCGCCTGCCGCAGTTAAGCATTAGCGGCGATTATACCCAGAAGATCACGCAGGATAACCGGACCGGCCAGAACCTGCCGAAAACCCTGACGAACGGCAAGGTCAGTTATCAGATCTTGAGCTGGGGCACGGCGATTTACGAACTGGCCGACGAAAACAATCAGGGTGAGGTACAGGCCGGCGCGGTCGCGGCCCTGAATTACAAAAAGACGACCCAAACAATAAGCCTGAACATCACGATACCGGTCGACAATCCGGTCCTCTCCAATTTTGTCGTGGTCGCCTCCCTGAAACAGGTTGATTACAAGAACATTGCGAACGCATCCGATGATTTTAAGGCCCGGTTGCTGTCCTTTGAAGGCACAATGAATTTTTAACCCCACACCAAAGAGTTTGGTAGTGGGGTTTTAGTTGAGGACGATGATCTTGCCCCTGGCAATTATTTTCTTATCCGCGGTGACCTGGTAAAGATAAACCCCGTTGACAACCTGCGCGCCGTAAAGGTCGCGGCCGTCCCAGGCGGGGCTGTTGGCGCCCGATTTGCCGCCATTATCGCCGGCCTGATAGCTTTTCTGCCAGACCAGATTACCGTTAAGATCGAACAGGAAGATCGTGGCGTTAAAATTCCCCAGCAGACTGTAGTTGAACGAGGTTTCGGATGACGCGGAACGGATAAAAGGATTGGGCAAAGCATAAGTCAGCGGCAGCGCGCCTCTTGCCTGCGCCGCCTTGGTCGGCGATTCGGACTGAATCGACAGGACGATCGATTCCGAAGAAACGTTGCCGACATGGTCGTAGGCCGTTAGCCGTAGGGTGTAATTCCCGCTTAAACCGGCGGTTTCCCAGGTCCCCAGCAGGCCGTTGGCCGAGACGTAAAATGTGCCGATATTTTGGAATGAAGCGGGATTGCTCCCCGCGCCGTATTCCAGAAGATAGTGGTCAAGATAATCATCCGTGGCCTTGCCGAGTATCTGCAAGTTGCCCGCCACGGCGGCCCCGTTCACAGGAGAGGTAATCGATGCTTCCGGCGTAATATTGTCAACGATAACGGCCACATCCGCCTCGGAAGTCGAGCCGTCGGCGGCCTTGACCAGCAGGCGCAGGGTGTACGGTCCGTTCCGGCCCGTCGTATCCCAGACGGCCAGTTGCCCGCTCTCAACCGAAACCGTGACATTTGAAACGATCGTCACATCAACAATGCCGTTTTTCAAGGCCGCAACCTCGTAACTCACAAAATTCCAGCCGCCGGCCGTGCCGATTATCGACTTTGATCCTCTGATGTATTCGCCTTCAACCGGCGAACTAATGCTCGACACCAAGCCGGCCAGCGCCCGGTAGCAATTGATCCGGCCGGTGCCCAGCTTGCCTTCAAAGCCGGGGTTGAGCGCGTCAATGTTATCGGCAAAAGTTTTGATCTGGTTCATGATCTGGGTACTGGTCATGGCCGGATTGGCCGCTTTGACCAGACCGGCCAGCCCGGCGACAAAGGGTGAGGCAAGAGACGTTCCGTTCCAGCCGCCGAGATAGCCGCCGTTCATTTTTGTACTGAAAATGTTGGTCCCTGGCGCCGCCACGTCCACCCAGGCACCGTAGTTCGAGGCCTGGCCCCCGCCCCAGACCGAACGCTTGTCGTTCTGATCGATCGCGGACACACCCAGAACTGTCGTGTAATAGGCGGGGTAAGTGTTCCAGTTG
>JAQUOB010000167.1 GCA_028717325.1 Candidatus Margulisiibacteriota bacterium | reverse complement strand
TCGGCCAGCCGGCTTTCTTTAAAGGGATCAGCCGGTTGCTGGATAAATTTTCTCTTTTCGAGTGGCAGGCCTATCTGCGCTTCTGCCTGGTCAACGGCAATGCCGGCTACTTGAGCTCGGATTTTGTTGAAGAAAATTTTAATTTCTACGGCAAGACCCTGAACGGCGCGCAAAAGCTGATGCCGCGCTGGAAGCGCGCCGTCAGTACCGTCAGCGGCAATCTCGACCAGGCGGTCGGCCGGTTATACGCCGAAGAATATTTTCCGCCGGAGGCCAAGCGCCGGGCCGTTTTGATGGTCGAAAATATCCGGGCCGCGTTCGGCGAGCGGCTCCGGCGGCTCGACTGGATGGGCGAAAAAACGAAAAAACAGGCGCAGAAAAAACTGGCCGCCATGGCTTTTAAGATCGGCTATCCCGATAAATGGAAAGATTATTCAAAGCTGTCGCTCAAACGCGATTCATATATCATGAACGCGATCCGGGCCGGCCAATTTGAATTCCAGCGGGACCTGAAAAAAGTGGGTAAGCCGGTCGACCGGACCGAGTGGTGGATGTCGCCCCAGACCGTCAATGCTTCGTACGATCCGTCCAAGAACGACATGACTTTTCCGGCCGGCATACTCCAGCCGCCATTTTTTAACGCTGCGGCCGACGACGCGGTCAATTACGGCGGCATCGGCACCGTCATCGCCCACGAGATGACCCACGGCTTTGACGACGAAGGCGGCAAATATGACGCAGTGGGGAATCTAAAAGACTGGTGGACCAAAGAAGATGCCGTCAGATTTAAGAATAAAGCCAAAGGTTTGATCGACCAGTTTGGCGCTTATGTTCCTTTTCCGGGGATGCCGTTAAATGGGGAACTGACGTTAGGCGAAAATATCGCCGATCTCGGCGGGGTAAATATTTCTTACGCCGCCCTGGAAAAAGTTCTGGGCAATAAAAAACGGGTGTGGCTGGACGGTTTTACTCCCGAGCAAAGATTCTTTTTGTCATACGCGCAGGTCTGGCGCGCCAATGTGCGGGATGAGAGGGCGAAACTGCTGATCACGGTCGATCCGCATTCGCCGCCGAGGTATCGCGTCAACGGCCCGTTAAGCAACCTGCCGGAATTCTACGCCGCGTTTAATGTCGGTTCGGGTGAGGCGATGTTCAAGCCGGAGAATAAAAGGGTCAGAATTTGGTGATTGATCCCCAGTCCCTAGCCCCCAGTCCCTGATCCCTAGTCCCCTTCATTATATATCCCCATCTTGCGGTATTTGTTATACCGGTCGGCGATCAGTTCGCGATGGGAGAGAGGGAGCAGGGGTTCGAGATTTTTTAGAATAGCAACTTTGATGTTTTTGGCGGCAAATTGCGGATCGTTGTGCGCGCCGCCGATCGGCTCCTTGATTATTTCATCGATCACGCCCAGCTCCAGCAGGTCTTTGGCCGTGATCTTCATGGCGATCGCCGCGTCTTTGGCGCGGGTGGCATCCCGGAACAATATGGAAGCGCAGCCCTCCGGCGAAATGACCGAATAGATCGAAAACTCCAGCATCAAAACACGGTTGCCCATTGCGATCCCCAGCGCGCCGCCCGAGCCGCCTTCGCCGGTGATGATCGAGATGAACGGCACCGTCAGCTCGGCCATCTCTCTCAAATTCTTGGCGATGGCTTCGGCCTGACCGCGCTCTTCGGCGCCGATACCGGGATAGGCGCCCGGCGTGTCGATGAACGAGATGATCGGTTTATTATAGCGTTCGGCCAGGCGCATGATCCGCAGGGCTTTGCGGTAGCCCTCGGGATTGGCCATGGCGTGATTGTGGGCGAGGTTCTCTTTGGTCGAATGGCCTTTCTGGTGGCCCATCACGACGACCGGGCGGCCGTCCAGCCGGGCGATGCCGGTCAGCATAGCGGGATCGTCGGAAAAGTTGCGGTCGCCGTGCAGTTCGATAAAATCGTCAAAGATCATCTCGACGTATTCGCGCGCGTTCGGCCGCTCGATGAAGCGGGCGACCGAAACGATCTGGATCGGGTTGAGGCCGGCAAAGATCTGCTGGCGGGCGGCCTCGATCCTTTTTTCCATCAGGCGGAGCTCTTCGTTCATTTCTATATTGCCGGAATCGGCGATCGCCTTTAGTTTTTCCAGCTTGTCGTAGAGCTCTTCGAGCGGTTTTTCGAACTCGAGCAGTCGTTTATGATTTTTTTGTTCCGGTTTTGCCATTTTAATCCTTAAAGAACCGCACCATTTTGATCAATGTTTCTCTCAATATTTTCCGGTCGCAGACCATGTCCACCATGCCGTGCTCCTCCAGGAACTCCGAGCGCTGGAAACCGGGCGGCAGTTTTTGCCGGATGGTTTGCTCGATGACGCGCGGGCCGGCGAAGCCGATCAAGGCGCCCGGCTCGGCCAGGTTGATATCGCCCAGCATGGCGAAACTGGCGGAAACGCCGCCGGTCGTCGGATCGGTCATGACCGAGATGTAGGGGAGGCGGTTCTCCCGCAGGCGGCCCAGCGCGGCGGAGGTCTTGGCCATCTGCATCAGCGACATGATCGACTCCTGCATCCGGGCGCCGCCCGAGGTGGAAAAAACTATGACCGGTATCTTCTTTTCGACCGCGGCTTCGACCAGGCGGGCGAATTTTTCGCCGACGACCGAGCCCATACTGCCGCCCATGAAAGAAAAGTCCATGATGCCCAGGGCGACGTCAAATTCATCGAGCTTGCCCAGGCCGGTCGTGATCGCGTCTTTTAAACCCGATTTGAGGATCGAATCCTCGATCCTTTGCGTGTAATTTTTTGTGTCCGTGAAGTTGAGAAAATTTTTCGAAGTGAGCGAAGCGTTGATCTCCTTGAAAGAATTGTTGGGGAAGAGCTGGACGAGCCGCTCGGCCGAGGTCAGCTTGAAATGATAATTGCATTTGGGGCAGATCTTTAGATTGGCCGACAGGTCCTTGGCATAGATCGGCTGGCCGCATTTATAACACTTGACCCATAAGTTGCCGGGGATATCAAGTCTTTCGCGGGTATATTCGGTCTCTCTTTGCAGTTTCTTGCGCTTAAACCAGTCGTGGATGCTCAAGGTACTTGATATGATAGGGTATTTTGTGTTATATTGTCAAGGTTCCCGACCCGGAATAAGCTTGTAAATAAGACAAGGAGAGCAATAGAATGGCAGCCAAGAAACCGATAAAACGCAAACACGTAAAAAATGTCCGCAAGACCAAAAAACAGCGCGCCCGCAACGTTCGGGAAAAGAATTTTCTCAAAGCGGCGTTGAAAGCGGCCCGCCTGGCGGTCGCCTCAAAAGCGGCGGACGTTCTGGACAAGATCAAGAAGGCCGTTTCCGTGCTCGACAAGGCGGCGGAACGCAAAATTATTCACGCCAACAAGGCGGCCCGCTTAAAGTCCAGGCTCAACCTCGCTTATAACAAGACAAAGTAAGTGCGGATCAGGGCCAACGCCAAGATCAATCTTTCCCTCAAGATATTGGGCCGGCGG
>JAQUOB010000166.1 GCA_028717325.1 Candidatus Margulisiibacteriota bacterium | reverse complement strand
TGGTCAATTGCCGCCGCCCGTGATAGAGCGTATTGCAGTCGGTGTAAAAGGGTTTGCCGCCGAGTGAAACGATCCGGTCAAAGACCGGCTTAACCCTTGGCGGTTTTATGTAAGCCGTGTTGCCCGGCTCGCCGAAGTGGATCTTGAGGGCGACCTCTTCGCCGGGTACGATCAATTTATCAAAGCCGGCCGCGTCAAATAATTCACCGGCCGAGTTGAGGTCTTTGGTGAAGAAGACAGTTGAGGTCATCAGTTTTCCGATTCTTGAGCCAGTTCCTCGACCTTATGGAAATAATCAAGCGCGTTCTTGACCTCCTGCATATCCTGCCAGGTCAGCCACTTGGGCTTGCCTTTTTCTTTCGAAGGATTGCGCAGGAGGTAGGCGGGATGGAAGAGCGGCATGACCGAGATCTCCGTCCCGGGTAGCTTCAGCCATTTGCCACGCAGGCCGGTGATCGGCTGATCGGTCTTGAGGATGGCTTTGACCGCCGGCGAGCCGGCCAAAAGAATGATCTTAGGATTCACGTACTTGATCTGGGCTTCGAGATAGGGCGCGCAGGCGGCCTGTTCATCGGCTTGCGGCGCGCGATTGTCGGGCGGGCGGCACTTGACCGTATTGGCAATATAGATGTCATCCGGCCTTTTTATGCCGACCGATGCGAGTATCTGTGTCAGCAGCTGTCCGGCGCGGCCGACGAAAGGCAAACCCTGGATATCTTCATCGGCGCCCGGCGCTTCGCCGATCAGCATCAGGTCGCAGGGTACCGGCCCGTTGCCGAAAACAACTTTGGTCCTGCCCTTTGATAGGCGGCATTTGGTACAAGTTGAGGCGATCTCGGCGACTTCCTCATAGGGAATAGCTAAGTAATCCGGCTCTTTGCTAAAGAGATCCATGCAGAAATTCTATCATTTTTGTCAAAAGGAAGCAAAAAAATATAGGTTAGTAAGGGATTCTGATGTTAAAAGGGAGATTGGAGGGAGTTTTTACAACTAACAAATTAGCGGCAAAATACAAGATCGGCGGGAAAAATTCGCTTCGATATGAGAGACTTGTGTGGTAAGGATACATAGCATCTCTGACTTGCTGGGAATCAAGGCCGATCGGCCGATCGATGTAGACCTCCTGATAATTTCTTGGCCGATCACCGGCCAGATTAATGCACCATTGGTACATGAAATTGATCTGGGCGTGGGCGCAAGCCAGAGCGATCAATCCTTTAAAGGCGTCCTGCGGACCGATCGGATGGATCGGCTGCATCACATTAAAACGGAGCTTGGTCAAGTCATTTTCAATTTCCAGTGAATTAAAACCGGTTTTTAAAGTGAATTGCATACCGCCGGGGAGCGTTTTTAGCGGATCGGGATAGTCGGCCAGAATCTGGTTGAACCTCTGGAATTCATCATAGGAATGAATCGAAGCGGCCAGGCCGTCGGTGGTGAAGATATGGTCATACTTTTTCTGGGCCGCCAGCGCCATGACGATCACCCTTTTGGCCTGTTCGGTCGGTGTGTCGCCGCTGGGATTGAATTTCAAGGCCTTGGTCTGGCGGCGGCGTATCAGGTCCTGCGCGCGGCGATTGGCCAGGCGCAGGTCCGCTTCCGAATATTGTTCTAATCTTGGCAAGTAAAAGACGACTCTGTTTGACATGGCAACTCCCGGGTAGTTGTCGAAGAAAACAGGCAGGTAATTTCAGGCTATTTTTTTTGCCAGGCCGGGATCTCTGGCGGGAGGAAATCTTGCTTGGGAACGGCAAAACGCGCCGGATGATATTTGCTGCTCAACCAGACCAGGGCGGTCCGGAACGCCGCGACGAGATCGGACGGCTTAACGTTGCGGCTGTCCGTCCGGTAAGCGATCAAGACCGCTTCGGCCCAGTTCAGCCCGCGTTCTTCAAGTTCCTTGGCGTCGTGGGGATGGGGAAGGTCGGCTTCCCCCGATTGGTGGATCGCATGGTCGTATTTTTTGGCTTCGGTGCTGACCTCTTCGGGGGACATTTGCCGGAATTGTTCGATCGCCGTTTCCAACCCTATTTTTGCCGGCAAAGGATGGGGAGCAAGAATGATCGCTTTAAGAAGGTCGCGCCATTGTTCGTCTAATTTTTGAATAGCGATATTGCCATTGATAACGTCGATCGATCCCCGCTCAAGTTTGGCGGTGACCTGACTTGGCTGAAAGGGAGCGGCGGCGATCGGGATCACGCTGCCGCTGGAAAGGATCTCTCCCGCCCGGAGGACGAGATAGACCTTCTCGAAACGGGGGACGATTGCTGATTTGTATAGTTCGTATTTGGCCGGGTCGCTGATCATTTGCAAAGCGGAGAGATTCGCATTTAAAAATTGTCCCAGGTCGAGCTCGCCGTTCGGGGCCAGTGTCAGGAAATTCTCGACCAGCCGGTCACTACCGACCAGGCCGGCCGAAATGGCAAAAGCGGTTTCTTGAACATATTCATTTACGACCGCTCTGGCTTGCCGGACGATCTCATCCCGGCCGAGGTCATCAACCCTGTTCATTGCCGGAGAGAGAAGTTTCATGAGCGGTCCATTCTTCATTATTCCGTCAAAAATATCGAGCATTGCTTTGCCGGTCGAAGTCGCCCGCTCAAAAAAACGCGCGGCCAGCCGGTTCAGCAGCAGCCTTTCGGTCATTTCATGACGACTGACCGGGGCCTCAAGTTGACCGGTGCCGTGAATAGCGGTTGAATTAGTGACCCTTGGTATCCTCATATTTTCCTCTCTGGTTATATATCGTAAAAAATCAGCAATAATTTCAACTAGTGGATGTTCAATTTGTACCGGGTCGCGCGGCTTTCCCCTTCTTTCATGACCAGGCCGCTTTTGATCAGGGGGGTCAAGATCTGGTTGACCCGGGCTCTGGTGACATTAAGCTGGTCCTTGAATTCGGCGACGCGCAGGGTGGGATTGTCCCGCAGGATCCGCAGCGCTTCTTCCTGTTTGGGCGACAAATTGACCGGATAAGAAGCCGTGACTTGCAGGCCCTCGATCCGCGCTTTAACATTCTTTAAAGTTTTGACCACGCCTTCGGCGACATATTCGATCCAGTGGGTCAGGTTGCCGTCCAGGGCGCGGGCCTGCTGGAGTTTTTGATAGTAGCGCTGCCGGTTGCCGGCAAAGTATTCGTCCAGGCTGAAAATATGGTGCAGGTCGTAGTCCCGCTGATAGAGGATCAGCGTCCCCAGTGCCCGGGCCAGGCGGCCGTTGCCGTCCGAAAAGGGGTGGATGGAGACGAAACGGTGATGGAAGATGGCACAGACCAGGATGCTATGTAATTGCCTCGTCTCGCGGTTGTTCAGCCAATCAAGCAATTCTTCAACTGCTTGGGGAGTTGCTTCGGGCGAAGTCGGCGCGAAGACCTTGATCTTCTCTTCGTTAACTACCCAGTTCTGTTTTTCTTTATAGCGGCCGGACTTTGATTCGTCGAGCAGTCCCCGGGTAATGATCTTATGCAGTTGTAAAACGGCCTTTTCGTCAAGTTTATTACCTGCTTCGGTTTCGACCCAGC
>JAQUOB010000165.1 GCA_028717325.1 Candidatus Margulisiibacteriota bacterium | reverse complement strand
GAAGCCGACAACGGTGCTTTGCCGCAGCTTAATCTAGGGATAACGGCTGATATTCGCCCACCCGCGACAAATTAGTAAATCAGTGAAATCCCCGCAATAACTGCCGAAAATAAGCTGTGGGGATTGAAAGATTAGCAAGAATAATTCCGGTACTACTGACGCTCGGCTGTGCGGTTAATCGCCCTCCAGTAACGCGGCAAGAGAAAGTTTTTTCCCCGCCGTCCCACGTAATGACCATTCCCCCCACTCGCACGGTCACACATTATCCTGCGTTAGGCGACGCCGTAAACTCGGCCTGGGAAAAATACCATCCTGCCGTTTTTGCCGTCGGCGAATTGCACCCGATCGATCATTCGACCCTGCCTTCGACTTCCTTTCATTTCGCCGCTGAGGCCCTGCCGATCTTTGCCAAAAAAGGCTGTCAGCTGGTCAGCGAGCTGCTCCTCTCCGGCGAAGTGATAAAAAAGGAAATCGAAGATTTTAGACGGACCGGCCGGCTTGGCCCGAATCTAAGTGAACGGTTCAACGGTGTCAGGGATTTCTGCGGGATAATGTCTTTTTTACAACAAGTCAGAATTACCGGTATGCCCCTGGTCGGTTCGCACGTTTTTGGCTCGGCAAGAGAAATCCCGAACATGGATAAATGGGACCAGGCGTTGATCAACACCGAAATCACGGAGGAGAATATTATTTCCCTCTTAAATCAAGGCAGTAATTGTGTTATCTCCTACGGCGGCACCTGGCATAATGATATTGTCCCCAAGACCGGAAATGAAAAACATAGTTACGGCCATCACCTCTGGCCCCTGGTCGGCTATCTGGAATTCGACATTTACCTGCCGGAGCTAATGCGGCAGATCATTGAATCACTTTCTCCCGAAGAGATCGCCTCTTTTGATATCCCCGATGATTGGGCAAAACTTGTTCCTGATCAGGGAGTTAATTTGATCCAATTCCCCTCCGGCCGGATGCTCGCGATTCTGCCTTATTCCAAACAGCCGGTAGTCCCGCTTGATCCCGCTATTCCCCCAAATTGCCCTTCAATTCGATAGCTTGCACTTTTCCTTTGAAATTTCTCCGCTAACGCTCCGAAAACTAAACGTGACAATATCAAGATTGGTTAGACGTTATTTCCCCCTGGCCGCCGTTCCGATCGCCGTAAAATTGGCCGGCTGTTTGACGGCCGACAGGCCCATAGTAATAAATCGACCGGAGCCGGTAAATGTCCCGGAAGATAAAAACATTGTAACAGCTATCCCCGCTCAACATTATAATAGCCTGGAAGCGGCTATTTTACCGATCATGGCCGGCTGCCCAAAATGTGTTCTGGCCGTCGGCGAAATCCACAAAAAAGAGCCGTCGACGCTGGTTTCGACCGCCGAGACCTTCGCGGCCAAGGTCATTCCCCTCCTGCCGGCGTTTGGCCGCACCACGCTTTTGACCGAATTACTCCCCTACGGCTCACGGGAGCAGATCGACCAGTTCAATCTAACGGGCAGAATTGAGCCTAACTCTCTGCTCGACCGCTGGCTGACAAATGTCATGTCGGTCGATTATTGCGGAACGATAAAATTCCTGCAAATAGCCAGGGACTCGGGGGTCACGCTCTATGGCACAAATCTCAGCACGCCGGAGGAATACGTGATCAAAAGGACGGCCGGTAAAAATGATGAGGAGCTCTCCCGGATCGTTAGAGAAAATACCCTGAAAGCAATGCGGGAGCTGAAAATTGGATCAAATAACGAAGGTATTCAGATCACGGCCTATAACGGCGCGCGGCAAAATAATGTTACCCCTTTGCCCGGCGAAGAAGAACACAGTTTTGGTCAACTCTTTTCCCCTGCTGATTATCTGGAAGTGGATATCTATCACGGAAATTTAGTTGAAAAGATCGACCAAAAATATATCGGCCTCGACAATTACGGCAGCTACGTTCCCGCTCAAGGCGTCAATGTCGTTTCTGTCGGCAATCGCGTCATAATAATTTTATCGCCGTCGCAGCAACCGATCAGATATTCTGCCGAACCAAGGCCCAACTGTCCTGTTATTTGATGACTACCCTGTCCACGCCATCAACTTCGAGCACTTCTACTTTGACGTCTTCCTTCATGGCGGTGGGGATAACCTTACCGGTAAAATCGGGGTGGATCGGCAGTTCGCGGTGGCCGCGGTCGATCAGGGCGGCCAGTTCCACTTTGGCGGCGCGGCCGTAATCCTTCAGGCCGTCGAGAGCCGCCCGGGCGGTGCGGCCGGCGAAGATCACGTCGTCGACCAGGACAACGACTTTGTTATCGATCGAAAAAGGAATGTCCGATTTTCTGACTTCAACGTATTTCCCCTTCTGTGACAGATCGTCGCGATAGAGCGAAACATCAAGCGCGCCCAGGGGAACCGGTTTGCCTTCTTCCTGTTCGATAAATTGGGCCAGGCGCTTGGCCAGCGGCATCCCGCGCTGCATGATGCCGACAATGGCCAGATTGTCGGTCCCTTTATTGGTCTCAATTATCTGGTGAGCGATCCGGCGCAGGATGCGGTTCATCTCGACTTCGTCCATGACGACCTTAGTGCCCGGTTCGGTCTTTAATTTTTTTGCCATTTCAATGCACCTCGAGCCAATTATAGCCCCTCTGCGCGATCTTTTCAACAATCAGGAGACAGGCCAGGATGCCATCCAGGGGCTTGATAAATTTGGCAAAATTCGCGGCCGGATAATATTGCCCCGAGCCGCCGATAACCGCGAAATCGGTCGCCTCGCCGCTCAAGGCAAACCCAAGAGCGTTTTTGCTGGCGGCAACTTGGCTTTTTAATTCGGCAAGATTCTTTTCCGCCGGCTCGGGCGCCACGCCGCCGAACAAAACGTCGCGATAATTATTGATCTCTTCGACCTCACAACCCATCTGCTGGAGAAGCCGGTCGAGATAGCCCCGGCCCGACCCGTACATCGGGTCGACCACCACTTTCAACTTGGCTTTCTTTATCGCGTTGACATCAACCGATCCCTCGAGGTATTTGAGATAGCGTTCGCGGGGCTCAAAATGTTCGATCCCTTGCTTCTTGCCTCCTGCTCCCTGCCCTTTAATAAATTTTACGCCGCAAAAATCAGAAGTTAAACTGCCCCCCGAAATCATCACCCCGCCGGCGGCACCCCTATCCCCGACTTCCCAAATGACGACCGGCAAAGGAATGTCGCGTTCGGGCAAATAACAGCCAATTCCGGCCGCGGCCATAACTTTGACGACTTCGTCCGCAAATTTCTCGGCCAGGAAACGCGAATCGTAGCCGATGACCAGGGCATCGTTCGGCTTCAGCGTCCCGGCGATCTCTTGCGCGGCGGCTCTCACGTTATCAAACGTGAATTCTTCCGA
The DNA here is from genome assembly GCA_028717325.1 of Candidatus Margulisiibacteriota bacterium. Classification (GTDB taxonomy): domain Bacteria; phylum Margulisbacteria; class WOR-1; order O2-12-FULL-45-9; family XYB2-FULL-48-7; genus JAQUOB01. The sequence goes on along the minus strand of JAQUOB010000165.1, from coordinate 179 downwards.
TATTTTGGCCGTCCAGCCGTCTTTGCCAAGCGTTATCATGATGTGGTATTATAACATAAACCCAAGCGCCCATAGCTCAGCTGGATAGAGTACTTCCCTGCGAAGGAAGGGGTCGTGCGTTCAAATCGCACTGGGCGCATTTTTGGAGGGGTGTCCGAGTGGTTGAAGGAGCACGCCTG
>JAQUOB010000164.1 GCA_028717325.1 Candidatus Margulisiibacteriota bacterium | reverse complement strand
TCGGCCAAATCCAATTCTTCGGGGATCGCGATCTCGATCTTGCCCTCAATGTTCATCAGGACGAACCGGCAGACGTTCCAGATCTTGTTGGCAAAGTTCCTGCCTTCGGTGATCTTGTCTTCCGACAACTTGACGTCCTGCCCCTGCCCGGCGATCAGCGCTATAAAAGTAAAGCGCAGGGCGTCCGCGCCGGCTTTATCGATCACCTCGAGCGGGTCGATCACGTTGCCCCACGACTTGCTCATCTTCTTGCCGTGGATGTCCTTGACCAGCGCGTTAAAATAGACGGTGCGAAACGGCACATCTTTCATAAAATGCAGCCCGGCCATGATCATCCTGGCCACCCAAAAGAAAATGATGTCGTAGCTCGTGACCAGAACATCGGTCGGGTAGAACGTTTTCAGATCTTCCGTCTCATCCGGCCAACCCAGAACAGAAAACGGCCAGAGAGCCGACGAGAACCAAGTATCAAACACATCCGGGTCCTGCACCCAGCCGTCACCCTTAGGCGGCTCTTCTCCGACGTAAATCTCCTCGCCTTTATACCAAGCGGGAACCTGGTGGCCCCACCAGAGCTGGCGGGAAATACACCAATCGCGCAGGTTGGTCATCCATTGCAGATAGAGCTTGTTCCAGCGTTCGGGCAGCAGTTTAACCTTGCCCTCTTCGACCGCGGCAATTGCTTTTTCCGCCAAAGGTTTAACTTTAACGAACCATTGGTCGGAGAGATACGGCTCAATGATGGTATTACAGCGGTAACAATGGCCGATCGAAGTTTCATAATCTTCGACCTTGACCAATAAGCCCTGCTCTTCCAGCCTTTTAACGATCTCCTCGCGTGCTTTGAACCTATCCATTCCTTCTATCCCTGCTACTCCTTCCTTCTCCCTTTGTTCCGTGATTTCCTTGAGTGTAATTTTTCCGTCCGGCGTCAAGATATTTATGAAAGGCAAATTGTGCCTCATGCCCATTTCGTAGTCGTTGGGATCGTGGGCCGGCGTAACTTTGACGGCGCCGGTGCCAAACGAAGGGTCAACAAAATCGTCTTTTATGATTGGGATATGTCTGCCCACCAGCGGGAGCTCAACCGTCTTCCCCCACATGTGCTTATATCGCTCATCTTTAGGATTGACCGCCACCGCCGTATCTCCCAGCATCGTTTCGGGCCGCGTTGTGGCAACGACCAAAGGACCATATTTGATGTGCCACAGGTGACCTTTGATCGTTTCGTATTGAACCTCGATATCGGAGATCGCCGTGCCGCAGCGCGGGCACCAGTTAATGATGCGTTTGCCCCGGTAGATCAGGCCTTCATTATAGAGCTGGACAAAATGACGTTTGACCGCCCGAGAAAGCCCCTCGTCCATCGTGAACCGCTCGCGCGACCAATCGCAAGAGGCGCCTAAACGCCTTAATTGTTGTGTTATTTTGCCGCCGTATTCTTTTTTCCATTCCCAGACCTTGGCGATAAATTTTTCGCGCCCCAGGTCGTCCTTGGTTTTGCCCTCTTTTTTCAATTCTCTTTCAACTACGTTTTGCGTGGCGATCCCGGCGTGGTCCGTGCCCGGGACCCAGAGAGTATTAAAGCCCTGCATCCGTTTATAGCGGATCAGCAGGTCTTGAATTGAGTTGTTGAGCGCGTGGCCCATGTGGAGCGAGCCGGTTATATTCGGCGGCGGGATGACAATAGTAAATGTTTTCCCGGTCCCCGGTCCCTGGTCCCCTGCAACCGGTTTGAAGAAGCCGCTCTCTTCCCAATATTTATACCATTTCTGCTCGACTTCGGCGGGATTGTAAACTTTGGCTAATTCTTCCGTCATATTTAATATATTATCATAAATCGGCCTGGCAGTGAAATTTCGTTGGATCTGCGCGGATAACAACTTGTCAGGGGAAATAAGAGGGGTTTGGAAACCTGCGAATGAATTTCGTGGTTCCAAACCGATGAAAGACGCGAGGAAACCGAGACGTTCAGTCTCAGGTTTCCGAGCCTCACCTAAGGCAAGGGGTAAATTAATATGATAAGAATTACCGGCATTCGCCCGCAAGTTAGCACATTTCAAAGATTGCGCTACGAAAATATCAAGCCAAATATTAAATCGTTGTGCGACAAAGCAATTACCGAAAAAATAGAACAAGGCGATCTGAACCATCTAGTTATCCATCTGGAGAAAAAACCTAAAGCTTTCGATTCATCGGAATCCAGGGATATCGCCAAATTCATTTTCCTGCCGGTTTTGGATGGTAAATATCCTGAAGCCATGCAAGAAACCGCTCGATTTGGGCTTGAACTTTTGGCAAAAGAAGGCAGACCAGGAAATTGGCAAGCCAAAGCAATAATCGAAACGATAGATAAAGCGGAACCTCCCAAGCCAGTGCCTGGACCAATCGCTCCTCCCCCAATAGTTACGCCAAGCCCAATGGCAACTAAAGTGGCTCCCGCGCCAACCGCCACACAACCAAGGGGAATAGTTCCAGCCGCATCACCGGCTCGGCCGGTTACTCCTCCCCCGCTGCCAAAGCCGGCTCAAGTAGCTCCAGCGGGGGAAGTCCCTTCACCGATCAAACCCGCAATCTCCATTAAAATTGGGGCTGAAATATTGCATTTTTCTGAAGTTACTTATTATACAGGCGGCACAAGTAAACGAATGGAAACCGGAATATTGTCGGAGGCTTGCATCCTTTATAACGTCCGCTGGGAGAAAGGGACACGGATTATATTTGATCCGGGACAGCGGGAAGAACCCTTTAAGGCGGTTCTATCCCAACCCAAATCTTTTGGGGACATTGAATACCCAAAAGGGACGGAATTTGATATTGAGGGGCTTAAACATATACCGATAATAGGTACACGCCTCCATCGAACAGCGAGATTCGGCACAACCGATTTTCCCGCAGACACCCGCGTAGATATCTGGACTGACGGAAAACTCTATGAGGCAAATCTCTATCGCGCGCAATCATTTTATGGCGTTGAATATCCTGCCGGGACATTAGTTTGGTTTGATCATGACCAACAATATCCAAATACAATCAAAATTATGGAAAAGAACGGCAAAACGATCGGCAGAAAACATTTTAGCCAGAGCCTTGAAGTCCATTTTCTTCCTTCCGGAAAGATTAAAATGGCTCATTATCATGGCAACGAATATGAGTGGGATCCGCTGCCAGTTGCGGTCAATATTTGGGGGAGAACTCTTGAGCTTAGAAATGCCTATGTTTATTTTAACGAGGCCGGGGAAAAAGAATCCCTAGAATTGATAGAAGGCCAGGAATTATTTGGGCGCTCATTGCCCGCCGGAACGTTAATTATTCAAGAAAAAACCGGTAAAATTGTTATCAAAGCGCCCGTTGGCAAGTCTTAGGAAACCGCGACGTTTAGTCGCAGGTTTCCTGTTGAGGTTTTCAACAGCCCCAATTACAAATGATTGTCGAGTATCATATTTTTATCCAGAGACCGTAACTTGAGATACTCTTTCATCCCTTCAAAGGCCGCCGAAGCCGGTATTAAACCGACAATTTCCGACTCCAATATTTTAACTTTATATT
>JAQUOB010000163.1 GCA_028717325.1 Candidatus Margulisiibacteriota bacterium | reverse complement strand
CGCGGCTTGCACGACAAGTGTCCCTACTGCGCTTCGGAAGCGATCGAGGGGATCACGCGCATCACCGGTTATTTTTCGCGGATACCCGGCTGGAACAAGGGCAAGCTCGCCGAGCTAAGAGACCGGTACCGCTCGGCGGAATTGGTTTAAGGAGGAAGATCATGGAAGTAAAAGTTTTCGGTAAACCGGGTTGCGAGTACTGCAAGACGACGATGAAGAAATTCGAGACGTTCTTCGGCCGCTGGAACATCGAGGATTCGAAGGTCAAGCTGTCGTTCTTTGACATGGAGACCGTCGACGGCCTGGCCGAAGGCGCTTTCTACAGCGTGACCAAGATACCCTCGACCGTGATCGAAAAGAACAGCGACATTCTGAAGCGCTGGGACGGGGTAGTGCCGCTGTCCGAAGAATTCAAGGTATTTTTTGCCGATTTTTCCGGGCCGGCCGATAAGTTAGCGGTCAATTAATTCCGTGGTTCGATCACGATCGCGTTGCTGACCCTCTGCTCGTAGCCTGTGGCCGGCCGGTTCACCACTTTGCCGTCGATCCACATGGTGGTTGAGCCGCCGCCGTCCAGGTTCATGGCCTCCACGGCGCCCAGATTGATCATCAGCTCCGCCAGTTCTTCGAGCGTCATGCCGATACTGCTTTTGTCGCTGCGGCTACCTTTGTCCCGCGGCAGGCCGTCAACCGTGACCAAGAGGAGCCTGCCTTCTTTGGTGACGCCGACGGCGGTGCGGGCGGCGCGGCCCTTGGCGATGTCCGATTTGAATTTCTCCTCATTTTTCGACACATAGACGATGCCGTTCTTGACCAGGCGCGGTCCGCCGCTGACCATGTGCCTGATCGACGCCGGGTTGGCGGAGTAGGGGATGATCTTGATGTGGACATCGAGCTTGTCGCCGACTTTAACGTTATCGTTGATGAACTGCGCCGGCGCGCCGGAGAGCGAAACGACATAGCCGTCTTGAGGAATAGTTGAGTTGCCCGGCTTGATCTCTTTGACGACCGAGCCGGAGGTGATCAGCTCGATGCCGTCCGCCCCGGTGCCGGTCTTCTCGCCCCAGACCGGCGTGTAGAGAACGGTCGAATCGCCGTTCCGGCCCTGGTTGACCCCGGTGATCTCGTACTTGACGCCGTTCGCGGTCGTAAAAGAGCACTCGATCAAAACATTGTCGATAAAGGTTTGGCGGTCGTCGGTGATCATGAGCGCCGTCCGGTCATAGATCGGGGTCGAGACCAGCTCCTTGTCGATCAGCAGCGAGCCGAGCGGCTTGCCGGTGTAGGCAAAATAGGTGCCGTTGACCGCCGCCACCGCCTGCTGTTCCTCGGCGATCGTGCTGACCCGGGCGCGGAAAAAATGGAGATCGTTGTCCGACTCTCGCCAGGGGTTAAAGATGTTAATGAACGATTCAAATATGTTGGGCTTGTCTTTGCGGGCCAGGGCGGGCGAGACGTCGGCCTTGCCAAGATCGACCTTCAAGACGTGCGCGGTGGCCCGTCCGGCTTCGCTGCCCCGGGAAACGATCAAATGCTCTACGCCGTCGATGATCGTGCCGCCCGAAACCACGTTGGTAAAATCGCGATCGAAGTCGATGACCAGCCGGGCGGGGTCGTTGAGGGAAAAAATATTGTACGGGATGGGCTCGGAGAGCGAGACCGTGATCTTTAAGCCGTCGTCCTCTTTTTCCACTTCAAAATAGCGGACGACGACGTCGCTGACGTCGATATAGGTCTGGATGTCCGGCGCGGCCACCGTCCCGGGTAAATGGAAAATGATCTTTTCTTTTGATTCTTCGGTGTTGAAAGAAAAAGGCGCGTCAAAGTCGAGGACGGCGCGCATCTTATCGGGGAAATAGCCGAGGCGTATCTTGGACAGCATGCCCGCCTGGCTCTGGACCGCCATGAGCAATAAAAATAGGGCGATGATGACTGGCTTTTTCATGCGGCAAAAATCCTCGCTAGTATTATAACACAGCTATTTAAGCGAGTAGTTCAGTTTAGTCAGCACGTCTTCGATTATCCATTCGGGCGTCGAGGCGCCGGCGGTGATGCCGATCTTTTCCTTGCCGACCAGCCAGTCGTTGTTTAATTCGTCAACCGTCTGTATCTGATGGGTTTCCGTGCCGGTTTCGGCGCAGAGCTCGGACAATCGCTTGGTGTTGGCGCTCATTTTATCCCCGACCACCAGCATCAGGTCGACTTGGCGGGCGATCTCGATAGCGGCTGACTGACGCTTGGTCGTGGCGCCGCAGATCGTGTCAAATTCAACGACGTCTTTGACTTTATTTTTTACCGAAGCGGCCATATTATTAAAGTGTTCGGTCGATTGGGTGGTTTGGGCGATAATGCCGACTTTTTTGGCCGGCGCAAGCGAGAGCCCGACCAGGTCGGCTTCGTTTTCGACCACGACCCCTTGGCCGCTGCTCCAGCCAAGGAGCGATTTGACTTCCGGATGTCCGCGGTCGCCGACGATAATGACCAGCCGGCCCTCGTCAGCCAGCTGTCGGGCGATCTTCTGGGCTTTCTTGACCCACGGGCAGGTGGTGTCGACCACTGCCAGCTTAAGCTTTTTGGCTTCGGCGTAAACTTCGGGCGGAACTCCGTGAGCGGAGATCAAGAGTGTACCATTGGTGCCCGCCGGGATCTCGGACAATTCGGTCACGGTTTTAACTTTAAAGTTGTTGAGGCGCTCGACGACCTGTTTGTTGTGGACCAGGTTGCCCAGCATGAAGACGGGCTTGCCGGCCCGGGCGGTTTCGATAGCGATGCGGAACGCGCGCTCGACCCCCTCGCAAAAGCCGGAATGCTCGGCGATCAGTATCTCCATAAATGCCATTATAATGCAATTGACAGCCAAAGTGAAATTCCCGGTGATTACAGCAGATAAGAAGATAAGCCGCTTATTTGGAGGCGTTTGAAAAAAATGAAATTTATTGATGGTGTCAGACCGGAAAGTTTATTTAAAGGGAAAGGCCCGTATTATAGCAACGGGACCGGCACGTCCGGTCGCCCGCGGGAAATCGAGATTAAATTCTTTCGGGTCGACGTTGACGCCGCCGGGCAACGCCGGGTAACGAGTGAAACGGCGGTCATGACCGGTCAGTTCCGTAGTACCCAGTTTGAAAAAAATTACCGACATCTGACCGCTCAGAGAGTGGCCCTGGATGCCGGGCTGATCGAGCAGCTTAAAGAAGCCCCCGGGCTTAAGGATTTTTTGACCTTTCACGACCTGACCGGTATCGATTTTGCCGATTACAAGGGGGCTGAAGAACGACTGAACATGCTGATCGCCAGAAATGCCAGAATGACTCTGACGGAGATAAAGCTCGCGGATCTGAAGCTGCCGGAGATCGTCAATGGCGGCACACCGGTTCCGCCAAAACCGGTCGCGCCAAAACATAAAGCAGATTTTCACGTTTTTCTATTGCCTGAAGAAGCGCGCCCGGATTTCTCCGGAGCCGAATATTTATTGAAGTTTTACTAAAGTAAAGTGAAATTTTCGCAAAAACCTGCCGATATATATATGGTAGAGGATGCCATACCTTTCACCAACTGTCGA
>JAQUOB010000162.1 GCA_028717325.1 Candidatus Margulisiibacteriota bacterium | reverse complement strand
AAAGACCTGGTGGCGGTCGAGAGGTCCGGAGTGTATAATGGCAAATACCACGTCCTGGGTGGAGTGATCTCGCCGTTGGACGGGATCGAGCCGGACAGTTTGCGGATCAAAGAACTGTTGAGCCGGCTCGAAGCGAACACCGTTAAAGAGCTGGTGCTGGCGATCAACCCGACGACCGAAGGGGAGGCGACCAGCTTTTATTTGAGCCGATTGCTCAAGCCGCTGGGCGTCAAACTCACGCGCATCGCTTTCGGCCTGCCGGTCGGGGCGGACATGGACTACGCCGACCCGGCCACACTATCTAAATCCCTGGAAGGGAGAAGAGAGGTCGTTTAAATGATAAAAGCCTTGAAAGATTATTTTGTCGAATGGTGGATCGTTATCGCGCGGCCGATCCTGTTTTACACCAAATTGAAAGAAGAGAGCTGGAAAGAAAAAAGCCTGACTTTCTTTTTATATTCTGCCTGGCTCCTGGCGCTGCTGGCCACGCTGGCCATTTTCATCATTCAATACCTGCCGATCGGTTCGACCTTGGTGGCCGGCATCAGCGGCTGGAAATTCCTTATTATCGTGCCTGTCCTGATCACCCTGGCCGGCGTCTTTTTCATAATAACTTTTCTCATTGTTTCTGGGGTGGCGGTCATTCTGTTCGGCGCCGCCTTCATCGCGGTCGCTTTTATCTTACATTATATATACCTGGCGATCGGCGGGAGGGGGCAGCTCAATCGGATGATCCAGGGCTCGTTTTACAGCAGTGCCGTTATTTTATTCCTGTCACTTTTGGCGGTCTTTGCCGTCCTGACCCGTTATAATCTACTGGAGCTGTCGCTCTTCAAGGTCGGTTTCAACATCGTCTATGTGTTCGTCGCCGTTTATGTCTACGGCCTGTGGGCGGTCGCCGGGCGCAAGGTCTATGGCGTCGCTAAATGGCAGGCTTTTGCGGTCGCGCTGGCGCCGGTGATCCTGATGTTGATTTTTGGATTTATTTTTGATAAGATAGGAATTACGAAATTAGAATCATGGATAGCACCGTTGAAATAAGATGGCATGGGCGCGGAGGGCAAGGGGCTAAAACCGCCGCTCTTCTACTAGGCGAAGCCGCAATGTCGCTCGGTAAAAATATTCAAGCTTTTCCTGAATATGGGGCCGAGCGCATGGGCGCGCCGGTGGCTTCATTTAACCGCATCTCGACCGAGCCGATCCGGCTGCATTGTTCGATCTCCAACCCGAACCTGGTGGTCGTGCTCGATCCGACGCTGATGGGCAAGGTTGACGTCACCGCCGGCCTGGATCCGAGCGGCGCGATCATTGTTAATACCACCGAATCGGCCGCCGAAGTCAGGAAAACCTTAAAATTGCAGGGTGGCAGGGTTTATACTGTCGATGCTTCCGGCATTTCTAAAGAGACGATCGGCCGCGAGATCCCCAATACCCCAATGCTGGGTGCGCTGGTCAAGGTTTCCGGCATCCTTGATTTTGATACAATGATAAAAGATACCGAACAAAAACTGAAAAAGAAATTCGCGTCGAAGCCCGAAGTGGTCCAGGGCAATCTGGACGCCATGAAACGCGCGTATAATGAGGTAAAAGGGGAATGAGCGAAAAACCGGGCTGGAAGAAATTAGCGGAAGGCGACGTTGTTCCGGCCGGCACGGCCGAACAGTTCGAGACCGGCGACTGGCGCACGGAGCGGCCGACCTGGCATCCCGAGCGCTGCATTCAGTGCCTCCTGTGCTGGATCTCCTGTCCCGATTCTTCCATCCTGGTCAAAGATCAGAAAATGACCGGATTTGATTATAAACACTGCAAGGGTTGCGGTATTTGCGCTAAAGAATGCCCCGTGAAGCCGGAAAAAGCTATTACAATGGGGCCGGAGCGGTAGAATGTCAAAAGTTGTAGCCAGAACGGGCAATGAATCGATGGCGGAGGCGATGCGTCAGATCAACCCTGATGTGGTTGCCGCTTATCCGATCACTCCCGCCACCGAGATCGTCATGATCTTCGCCAAATACGTCGCTGACGGGCTGGTGGACACCGAGTTCGTGGCTGTCGAATCCGAGCATTCGGCCATGTCCGCCTGCGTGGGCGCCTCCAGCACCGGGGCCCGCGTCATGACGGGGACCTCCTCCCAGGGATTATGTTTAATGTATGAGATACTGCCCATCGCTTCGGCCCTGCGGCTGCCAATCGTCATGTGCGACGTCAACCGTGCGATCTCCGGCCCGATCAACATCCATTGCGACCATTCCGACACCATGGCGGCCCGTGATTTCGGCTGGCTGCAGATCTTCTCCGAGAATTCCCAGGAGGCCTACGACAGCCTGATCCAGGCGATCCGGATCGCCGAAGACCCGCGCGTCCACCTGCCGACGATGGTGACGACCGATGGTTTCATTATCAGCCATTGCCTGGACAAGATCGAGATCATCGAAGACAATGAAGTTAAAGAATTTATCGGGAAAGAGCGCAAAGCCGCTAACAGCACCTTGGATATCGCCAAACCAACCACGGTCGGCCTGCTTGACCTGCAGGATTATTATTTTGAACACCGGATGCACGTGGCCGAAGCGATGCGGGGCGCCAAAAAAGTGATCCTTGAGGTCGCCGAAGAATACGGCAAGAAATTCGGCCGTAAATACGGCTTGTTCGAAGAATATAAACTGGCTGATGCCGAATATGTCGTCGTGGCGCTGGGTTCGACCGCCGGCACGACCAAAGTCGTGATCGACGAATTAAGGGCCAAGGGCGTTAAAGCCGGCCTGCTCAAGATCAGGGTCTTCCGGCCGTTCCCGGCCGAGGAGATCGCGGCGGCGCTTTCAAAAGCCAAAGCGGTTGCGGTGCTCGATCGGTCCGATTCCTGGTCGGCGCAGGGCGGTCAGGTCTTTACGGAGATACGTTCGGCCATGTATGACCTGCCGGTCAAACCGAAAATGATCAACTTTATCTACGGCCTGGGCGGCCGGGAGATCGATCCCGACCAGATCAGGTCCGCCTATGAGGCGTTAAAGAACGATAAGCAGCCGTTGATATCTTACCTGGGGTTAAGGGAATAATATGGCAACTTTAAAAGACCTATCAGCGCGTAAAGAACTTTTGACCGGCGGACACAGGATGTGCCCCGGCTGCGGCGCGCCGATCATCGTCCGCCAGATACTTTTGGCCAGCAAAGACCCGGTGGTCGTGGTTTCCGCCACCGGCTGTTTGGAAGTTTCGACCACGATCTTTCCTTTTTCCGCCTGGAACGTTCCGTTCCTGCACAACGCGTTCGAGAATGCGGCGGCCACTCTTTCGGGAGTGGAAGCGGCTTATAATGCGTTTAAGAAGAAAGGCAAGATCAACCAGCACATCAACTTTATCGCCTTCGGCGGCGACGGTGGGACCTATGACATCGGTTTGCAGTCACTGTCCGGCGCGATGGAGCGCGGGCACGATCTCCTTTATGTTTGCTATAACAACGAAGCATATATGAACACCGGCGTCCAGCGCTCGGGCGCCACGCCCAAGGGAGCCAATACGACGACGGAGCCGGCCGGCAAAGTGGGACAGGGCAAAGTGCAATGGCGCAAAGACCTGACCGAGATCATGGTTG
>JAQUOB010000161.1 GCA_028717325.1 Candidatus Margulisiibacteriota bacterium | reverse complement strand
TGCGCGGCTACACCTTCGACTACACTTATTATAAGCACGGCGACCCGTCGGGGGACGTGACCAATTATTTTTCCATGGGCTACGTCGGCCCCGGGCCGGCTGTCAAGCGGCCGACAATGGCGGAGGCAGTACCCACCCCGGTCGTTCTGCCGTCCGAGCTGGTCCCGCCCCGGGTCGAAATGATCCATTTCAAGGACGTCCCGGCCAATTATCCGTCAAAAGAAGCGATCGAGCTGATGGCCATGGCCGGCATTGTCTATGGCTTTCCCGACGGCACTTTCCGGCCGGAGCAGAAGGTCACGCGACAGGAGTTTGAAACGGTCCTGGCGCTGGCCCGTCGCGTCGAGGCGAAGAACGTCAATCTGCCGGACAAACCGATCACCAGGGTGCAGATCCTGACCATTTTGAGCCATAATGGGATCGGGCTGCCGGGCTTCAAAAAATTACCGGCGAACGAACCGGTCAGCCGGGCCGAGCTGGCGGACATGATGTATCAAACGCCCTTCGGCCAGGCGGCGGCCAAACGACTGCGCTAGACCTTGACTTTTTATTCTGGGTTGTTATGATATTGGCATGAAAATTATAAAATTCGTCTGCGCTGTCGCCCTGTCTTCCGTTTTGTTTTTAACCTCGGCTTATGCGGCTACCTATTATGTCGACGCGGTTAACGGCAGCGACGTGACCGGCACCGGCAGCCAGGCCGCTCCCTGGAGAACGCTGACCAACGCGGTGGCCTCGACCGTCGCCGGTGATACGGTCAATGTCTTGCCGGGCACTTACAACGTGGCGCTGGGCGAAACTTTTCCAATCGTAATAGCCGGCAAATTTTTCGTTGCCACCACGACTTATCTGGCCACGATCGAAGAAAGCGGCGCCTCAACTCGAGCTGTGGCCCTGGTGGGCAACGCGTCGCTTGAGGGCTTTAAGGTCAAAGGCGATGGGAATGATACCGCGGTCACGGTCGGCATGATCGATGCCGCCTCTAATGTAACCGTTAAAAATAATATTATCGACGGCTCGAACTTTACATACGGCATACAATGCATACAAATAAATGATACGGTTAGAATTACTTCAAATACCATTTATTCTTCGACCCGCGGAATTTTTGTCAATACCTCTCTGACTAGCGGCTCGGTCACCAAAAATACGATCAGGGATTGCACGAATTATGGAATTTACGTTAACCAGAGCAACCTGACGATCGATAGGAACACGATCGTTCGAAGCGGTGTGGGGGTCTACGCGGATACCGGGGGGGGAGCGGGCAAGAATGTCAACGCAAAGAACAACATCATTTATAATGCCGGAGTTAGGACCAGCGGCATTTCGCAGGCGGGAGCGGTCGGCACACTGACGTCGACCTATAATTGCGTTTTCGGCAACGCGACCGTCTATGACGGGACGGTTGCCGATAAGACCGGGGATATTACGGTCGATCCGACCTTTATTGATACGACCGGCAATAACTTTAACCTTATGCCGGCTTCTCCCTGCATTGACACGGGGGATCCCGTGACCGTGCTTGATCCGGACGGCTCGCGCGCTGACATGGGCGCCTATCCTTACGACCACCGTCCGACGGTCCAGATCGTCAGGCCCAACGGCGGGGAAACCCTGACCGGCGAGGTTTCGTACAATATAACCTGGACCGCTACCCAGGCCGGGGGCGTCGACCATCTCCAGCTCTATTATTCGACCGACGGCGGCACGACCTATCCCAACACGATCACGACGTCAGCGCCCAGCACCGGCAGTTACGGCTGGAGCGTGCCGGCGATCAACACCACCACGGCCCGGGCCCGACTGATCGCCGTGGCGATCAACGGCTACACCGCGACCTCGGAGTCGGCCGCGAACTTTTCAATTGCCTTTGCCTCACCGACCATCACTGTCCCGACACCGACCACCACGACGACCGCGCCTTCAAAGATCTCGGTGGTCGGCGGCGAGAAAGCCGCCCAAACGTTTGCGGCCGGCGCGGCGGTCAATATCACGATCAACGGCGGAGAAAATCAAACGTTGAACATGGAGGTTTATGACAAGGATTGGAATCCGGTCACAACCATTTCCAACTCGGGAACGAACACATTTTCCTGGAACACGGACAAGAATATTGCGGGGGGTCTTTATCATTACATAATAAAGGGGAAGGACACGCATCTCTCCGGGGTTATTTTCATTTCAAAATAAATTGTGCTTAAAAAAACTGCTTATTTTTTGCTCTTGATCCTTGTTCCATTCTGCGGCCTGGCCTGGCCGCTCGTTCCCGGCAGTCAAAACCAAACGGTCGGCGCGCGGCCGCTGGGATTAGGCCGGGCGTTCGCCGGCCTGGCCGACGACGGTTCGGCCGTCTTTATGAATCCGGCCGGCCTGGCCCGGATCGACTCGCTCAAGCTCCTGAATTTTTACACCTCGCCCGACCCCAACAACAGCATAATAGCGATCAGCGCCGCCCTGCCGAAAATTTACGGCCTGACCGCGGGCATCGGCTATACCAATAACATCAATTCGGGCTTCACCCTGCCTTTGCCGAATACCGTCGAGGCCAGCTTTATGGAACAACAATACCTGTTTTGTCTGGCGGGCAAACTGGGCGACCGACTTTCGCTGGGGCTGAATCTGGACATCATTACCAAAAGCTTTTCCGTCCAATCCTCGTTGCTGGCCGGCCAGACCGGCTCGGGCATGGACCTTGATCTGGCTTTCTTTTACGCGGTCAGGGAGGGGCTTGACCTCGGTTTGAACCTGCAAAATATACTGCCGACCAACCTGGGGGGGAAATTTGTTTATGATTCCCGGGCGGTTGAAAGCATTCCCGCCAACCTGAAAGCCGGTGTCGCCTGGAAGTTCCGTAAGGGTCTTAACCTGCTTTTCGACATTGACCGCCCTCTCGAACAGTCGACGCCGACGCTTCTCCATCTCGGTCTTGAGTACCGGCCGAATAGTACGATCTCCCTGCGCGGCGGCGTCGACCAGAACGCCAACGCCCAGGCGACTGTCTTGAACAATCTCACCTTCGGGCTGGGCATCAACGTGCGCGGCGTGACGTTCGATTATTCTTATTACAAATACGGCGGCTCATCCGGGCGGGCCACCAATTATTTTTCACTGGGCTATGTTGGGCCCGCGGCGGAGGTCACGCCCCGGCTGACACGCGAAGCCGCCGTCGTTCTCCCCTCGGAACTTTTACCGCCGCCGGTCGCGATAAGACATTTTAGCGACGTACCGGCCGATTATCCCCGGCGGGAGGCGATCGAGCTGATGACCACGGCCGGCATTATCTATGGCTTTCCCGACGGCACTTTCCGCCCGGAACAAAAAGTCACGCGTCAGGAATTTGAAACGGTCCTGGCGCTGGCCCGTCGCGTCGAGGCGAAGAACGTCAATCTGCCGGACAAACCGATCACCCGGGTGCAGATCTTGACGATTTTGAGCCATAACGGGATCGGGCTGCCGAGCTTCAAAAAACTGCCGGCGAACGAGCCGGTCAGCCGGGCCGAGCTGGCGGATATGATGTATCAAACGCCCTTCGGCCAGGCCGCGGCCAAACGGCTGCGCTAGCGAAAATTCGATTGACAGAAAAAATAGAAGGAGTATAATAAAATGACTAAAGGAAAAACTGTGACAAGAAAATTAT
>JAQUOB010000160.1 GCA_028717325.1 Candidatus Margulisiibacteriota bacterium | reverse complement strand
AAGTGGAAGGCCTGCCGGCCAAGAAGATCATCGACGCGCTGTCGATCGATAAAAAAGTCATCAACGGCCGCGTTAACTTTGTCCTGCCGGAAAAGTTGGGCAAGGTCGTGATCAAGGATGACGTGCCTCTGACGCTGGTCAAGCAGGTATTAAAGGAACTGGGTGGCAAGTGAAAAAAAGTGTTGAAGAACAATTAAATATCATTAAACGCGGAGCCGTCGAAATTATACCTGAAGAAGAATTGGTTGCCAGATTGAAGATAGGCAAGCCACTAAAGGTCAAATGGGGAGCAGATCCATCTGCCCCGGATATTCATCTTGGCCACACCGTTATCCTTCAAAAATTAAGGCAACTGCAGGACCTTGGACATATGGTTGTTTTTATAATTGGGGATTTTACGGCCATGATAGGCGATCCGACGGGAAAGTCAGAAACCCGTCCCCAATTATCGCCCGAACAAGTGGCAAAAAACGCGGCAACATATACCGACCAGGTCTTTAAAATTCTTGATCCCCAAAAGACCAAAGTTGTTTTTAACTCCGAATGGTTGAAAAAAATGGATCTGATGGATGTTTTCAAGCTTTCTTCAAAATATACCGTTGCCCGCATGTTAGAGCGCAAAGATTTCAAGAAAAGATTTAAGGCTGATTCAGACATCAGCGTTTTGGAATTCTTATATCCTCTACTGCAAGGTTACGATTCGGTTCATTTGAATTCCGATATCGAGGTTGGCGGAACCGATCAGAAATTCAATTTGTTGATGGGTAGAACGCTCCAACAAAGATACGGGCAAGCTCCGCAGGTGATTATTACCATGCCGATGCTTGAGGGAACTGACGGCGTCCAAAAAATGAGCAAATCACTCGGCAATTATATCGGCGTCACGGAACCACCATCGGAAATTTACGGCAAGATCATGTCGATTTCCGATAAGCTGATGCTGCGCTACTATGAGCTGTTGACCGATATTCCTTTGGCCGAAGTTAAATCCATGCATCCAAAAGCGGCCAAACAACGCCTGGCCAGGACCCTGGTGGCCAAGTTTTATTCTGATGAAGCGGCGGCCCAGGCCGAACAAGAGTTCGATTCCGTCTTCAAAGAGGGCAAGTTGCCGCAGGAGATCGAACTGGTAAAAATTGCCAAAAAAGAGATGAATATTGTCGATCTACTGGCCGAAACGCAGCTGGCCGCCTCAAAAGGCGAAGCGAGACGGTTGATCCAGCAGGGTGGGGTTACAGCTGATAGCGAGCTCGTTAAAGACGAAAAACTTGTCATCGATCTATCGAAAGAGCGGCTCCTCAAGGTCGGTAAACGCAAGTTCCTGCGGATCAAAGCTTGACAACCGCGGCCCGAAGTCCTACAATGTTCATTGATTGAACAATATTTGAACAGTCTGAAATTAATGTCTTGACCGTCAGATAATATTTTATGGCTGATGAAAACGAACTGAAAGTGATCGAAGAGATCTCCCGCAAAAGCGACCTTACCCAGCGGGAGCTGTCGGTTAAGACCAAGCTCTCGCTGGGCGCGGTCAACATTATCATCAAGCGCCTGGTCAAACGGGGCCTGGTCAAGACCGCCAATCTCAACCCCAAAAAAGTCGATTATATCTTAACCCCCAAGGGCTTCTCGGAAAAAACCAAAAAATCATTCAATTACATCCAGAAAACTATCGAACTCGTCAAAATGGTACGTGAAGAGATAGGCAAGATCGTGCTGGACGAATATAATCGCGGCCAGAAGAAATTTATCGTCCTGGGCGACGACGACCTGGCCGACATCATGGAACTGGCGTTGAAGGGTTTCGATTACAAACGGGTCAACACCGCGGCCGAGATCGACGATCACGGCGCCCTCGTTTTTGTCGGCGTCAAGGATATGAGGACGAACGGCTTCCGCTGCATCAATATCAAAGAAAAACTGGGCGAATCTTATTGGGGCGTTGAACTCAAAGAGGAGGATAAGGGCTGATGTTTGACCGGAGCAAGCTTAAGCTCAAGCCGCTCGGGGAGCGCGTTCACGACCTTGATCTTTCTATCGTCAAACCGCTGGCCAAAACAGCGGTTGATGCCAGCTGGCCGCCGATCGCCCGCCGGGTGATCGAAGCCAAAAACTCCGGCGCCGCGGTCATCCTGATGGCTGGCGGACATATTTTCCGTGCCGGCATCCAAAATTATCTTATCGACCTGATGGAAAAAGGTTATATCTCCTGTTTTGCCACCAACGGGGCCGGCCTGATCCACGATTTTGAACTCTCGCTGATCGGCGCGACGACCGAAAGCGTCGCCCGCTACATCGCGCAGGGGCAATTCGGGCTCTGGCAGGAAACCGGCCGGCTCAATGATATTATTAATGAAGCTTATAAACGGGAGAAGCAGAGTGGGTTGGGGGCAGCGGTCGGCCGGGCCATCCAAGCAGGGGATTTTCCCCACAAAAATATCAGTCTGTTTGCGGCCGCCTACCGACTAAAGATCCCGATGACGGTCCACGTCGGGGTCGGTTACGATATAATCCACGAGCATCCCAACTGCGACGGCGCGGCCCTGGGAGCGACGTCATACAACGACTTTTTGACCTTTGCCGAGCAGGTGCAAAAGCTCGAAGGCGGCGTGCTGATGGATTTCGGCAGTGCCGTGATGGCACCCGAAGTTTTCTTAAAGGCCTTAAGCATGGCCAGGAATGTCGCCAAACAAAAGAGCGAGGCGATCGATCGCTTCACGACCGTCGTCTGCGACCTCTTTGACCTGCCGGCGGATTTTACTCATGAGCCGTCAAAAAATGACCGGGGTTACTATTTCCGGCCCTGGAAGACGCTGCTGGTCAGAACGACCGCCGCCGGCGGCGAAAGTTTTTACATCAAGGGCAAGCACGCGGAAACCATTCCGTCGCTCTGGAGCGCGATCAATGAGCGGGCATAAAATTTTAAACGTGGAAGAGCTGGCGGCAAAAGTTAAAGAACTTAAATCGGCGGGCAAAATGGTCGTTCACTGCCACGGCTGTTTCGACCTGATGCATCCGGGCCATATCAAATATTTTCAAGCGGCCAAGCGGATGGGGGACGCCTTGATCGTGACGTTGACCCCGGACAACTATGTTGATAAAGGACCGGGCCGGCCAGTCTTTAACCAGGAGCTGCGGGCCGAGAGCATTGCCGCCCTTGAGTGCGTCGATTACGTGGCGGTCAATAAATGGCCGACAGCCGAGGAGACCCTGCGGCTGATCAGGCCTAATATATATGTAAAGGGCCAGGAGTTCGAAAAGTTAGAAGACAAGACCGGCAAGATCCAGCGGGAGGCCGAAGTCGTCAAAGAAGTCGGGGCCAAGCTGCAATTTACGCACGAGATCGTTTTTTCATCGACCAAACTGATCGACCAATGCCTGAAAGGAAAAGAAAGGGGGAACTGATGCCGAAACGTTACGCCAAAAACTATCTGGCGGAGCTCATCAAAAGTATCGACCAAATGCCGCTTGAAAAGATCGAAGAGATTGTCGATAGCCTGAAAAAGGCGTACCGGGAAGGCCGGCATATTTTTATCATGGGCAACGGCGGCAGCGCGGCGACCGCTTCTCACTTTGTTTGCGACCTGGCCAAAGGAACCCGGGTGCCGGGCAAGAAACATTTTAAGGTCATCGGCTTAACCGATA
>JAQUOB010000159.1 GCA_028717325.1 Candidatus Margulisiibacteriota bacterium | reverse complement strand
CAGAATGGAATATGGATATAGAGCGACGGAACCTGAGACTGAACGTCTCGGTTCCTTGAAATTTTGAAACCGCGAAGTTCATTCGCAGGTTTCAAAATTATTTGCCCATCCTGAGCACGGCCAGGAAAGCTTCCTGCGGGACGTCGACACGGCCGATGCGCTTCATCCGCTTTTTGCCGGCTTTTTGTTTTTCTAACAGTTTTCTTTTTCTCGTGATGTCGCCGCCGTAGCATTTGGCCAGCACGTCCTTGCGGATGGCCGGAATGTTCTCGCGGGCGACGACTTTGGAGCCGATCGAGGCCTGGACCGGGATCTGGAATTGTTGTCGCGGGATCACCGCTTTGAGCTTCTCCACCAGAATTTTACCCCGATAATGCGCCGATTCGCGCGGCACGATCACCGACAGCGCGTCGACCGGTTCCTGGTTCAATAAAATATCCATCTTGACCAGGTCGGACGTCCGGTAGCCGATGACCTCGTAATCCATCGAGGCGTAGCCGCGGGTGACGGACTTTAACAGGTCGTGGAACTCGGAAATGATCTCGGACAGCGGTATCTCAAAGACCACCATGACCCTTTTGGGATCGAGGTATTCCATAGTGATAAAGGTGCCGCGTTTTTCGATCGAGAGGTCCATCACCGGGCCGACATATTCGGCCGGCGTGAAGACGGTCAGTTTTAAATACGGCTCCTCGACCGATTCGATCTCGGACGGGTCGGGCATCATGGAAGGATTATCGACCAGGACATGCTTGTGCTTTAAATTAACTTTGTAAACTACGTTCGGTGCGGTGGCGATGATGCTTAAATTGAACTCCCGCTCCAGCCGCTCCTGGATGATCTCCAGATGCAGCAAGCCCAGAAAGCCGCATCTCAAACCATAGCCCAGCGCGGCCGAGGTCTCCGGTTCAAAATGCAGGGCCGCGTCATTGAGCTGAAGTTTATCGACCGCGTCTTTGAGGGTTTCGAAATCTTCGCCGGAGAGCGGATAAAAACCGCAAAAGACCATCGGCTTGATCGGTTTATAGCCGGGCAGGGGATGAGCCGCCGGATTTTTCGAATCGGTGACCGTATCGCCGACATGGCACTGCCTGACCTCCCTAATGCCGCCGATGACATAACCGACCTCTCCGCACGACAATTCAGCTGACGGGATCAAGCCGAGCTTGAGCGTGCCGACTTCCTGAACTTCGAATTCTTCGCCCAGGCCCATCATGCGGATCTTCATACCCGCTTTGATCCGGCCGTTGAAGACCCTGATGTAGGCGATGACGCCGCGGAAAGCGTCGTAGTGGGAATCGAAGATCAGCGCTTGCAGCGGTTCTTCGGCCGTGCCCTGGGGCGGCGGGATTTGCTCGATGATCGCGTCAAGAATTTCGGGGATGCCGATCCCTTCTTTGGCCGAGGCCAGGATGACCTTTTCCGGCGGGATGCCGAAGATCTTTTCGATCTCTTCTTTGATCAATTCGGGTTCGGCGGCCGGCAGGTCGATCTTGTTGACGATCGGGATGATGACCAGTTTGGCCTGCCTGGCCAGGTTGGCGTTGGCCAGCGTCTGCGCTTCGATCCCCTGGGTCGCGTCGACCAGGAGCAGGGCGCCCTCACAGGCGGCCAGGGAGCGCGAGACCTCGTAAGAAAAATCGACGTGGCCCGGCGTATCGATCAGGTTCAGGATATGGCCTTTGTATTCCATGCGGATGGCCTGGGCCTTGATCGTGATGCCGCGCTCGCGTTCCAGGTCCATCGTATCGAGGACCTGGGCCCGCATCTCTCTTTTTTCGACCGTGTGGGTATATTCCAGCAGCCGATCGGCTAAAGTGGATTTACCGTGATCGATGTGGGCGATGATGGAAAAATTTCTGATCCTGGAGAGCATTTTATCTATTCTAACACAATTGAATTGACATTAAAATTATGATAAGAGATAATAAACTTAAATGACAGGCAAAATTTTGAGATTTGGATTCTGGGCCTATTTTGGATTTTTGATATTTAATTTTGGATTTCCCGCGTATGCGGCCCTTGATCTAAGCGAGATCGGCGTCGGGGCCAGGCCGCTGGGACTGGGCAAAGCTTATGTGGCCGTGGCGGACGATGCCAGCGCGCTTTTCACCAATCCGGCCGGACTTTCCCTAAATGACAATTTGAACATTGTCAGCATGAGCGGCTCTCTCCTGGGCGACGTTAACTATCTCCTGCTGGGCGCCGCCGACATGTCGCCGGTCGGCAAAGTCGGTATCGGCTACATCAATGCTTCGATCGGCAGTATCCCCCTGACCAGCCTGGTCGGCTCGGGGCCGAGTTTAGAAGCGAAACAATATTCTTCGGCCGATTACGGCTCCAACCAGCTGATCTTTGCCTACGGCTCGAAGTTGAGCCGGTTTTTGAAGAATGGGGCGGGGAATAACGTCGCCTTCGGATTGAACCTGAAAGTTTTTTCGCAGGGGTTCACGGGCGGAGCGGCGCCGCCGACAGGCGGTGATAATCCGCTCAACAACGCCACCGGCGCGGGGCTTGACGCTGATCTCGGCTTGATGTGGGGGGTCAACGACTGGGCCAACCTTGGCCTGGTGTTCAAGAATTTTGTGCCGGAGAGTTTTGGCGGCAAGTTTGTCTGGCAAAAAAATAATGTCACCGAAGGGATCCCCATGGTCATCCGGGGCGGCGGACAATTCCACCTGTTCGGCCCGATCGCCCTGCGCCGAAGCGACGACCGGACGCTGGACCTCTCGGTCGATTATGAAAATTACGGGGGCCTCAACCGGCCGGCCACCTGGCATCTGGGCCTGGAATTCCGGCCGCTCAACATGTTTTACCTGCGGACGGGCCTCGACCAAAAGCCGAAAGCCGCCGAAACCGGCGTCGGCGTCGATAATAATTTCGCGATCGGCGTCGGGATGGTGCTGGGCGGCTTTACTTTTGATTACGCCTATCATCAATTCGGCGACCTGTCGGAAAATACCACTCATTTCTTTTCCATCGGCTACCGCGGCGAGGAGAAACCGAAACCCAAGCCCAAGACCGGCAAGCCGGAAAAAAAGAAATCGACGATCCCGCAGCCGGAAATAGTTTCCAAGCCGGTCCTGCGCGCCTTCAGCGACGTGCCGGAAGATTACTGGGCGCAAAAGCCGATCTCTTACCTTTCGACCCTCGGGCTGATGGACGGTTTTAGCGACGGCACGTTCAAGCCGACCAAAGAAATAACCCGGGGAGAGCTGGCCGTTTTGCTGGTCAAGGCCAAGGGCTTTACGGTGACCAAAGACGTCAAGATCAAATTTAAGGACGTGCCGGCCGGAGGCGCCGACGCGCCTTATATCAGCCTGGCGGTCGAAAAAAAATACCTCGGCAATGCCGACGGCGATTTTAAGCCGAACAAGTGGGTGACGCGCGCCGAGGCGGCCGTAGTCATGGCGAGATTCTCCGGTTTGGCTTTGAAGGCGAAAATAAAACAGAAACCGTTCGATGATATTGCCGTCGATCACTGGGCCGCGCCGGCGATCGCGGCCGATAAAGAGATCGGCCTGTTCGCTTATCTGGCCAACCAGGGCTTTGGTCCCGATCTTTATCTGACGCGCGCCGAAGCCGCGGAGATCATCGCCAAAACCTCGTTGGTGAAGAAACAGATCGAAAAGCTGATCAGCGGAGAAAAATAAACGGAGTTCTCCGAAGCTCCGAGAGGAGCGTAGGAGAACGGAGGAGGTGGGATTT
>JAQUOB010000158.1 GCA_028717325.1 Candidatus Margulisiibacteriota bacterium | reverse complement strand
CGCCAAAGGAGAGCGAAGGCACATCTATGGTTGAGGTGTCGGTGCCCTGAAAATTGGTCCCGACAATGACTATGTCCTGACTATCGCCCAAAGCTCCGGTCGAGGGGGTAAGAGAAGTAACTTCTGTCGACACGATATACTTTTAAATCCCGTCGGTGCCGACCGCCCAGCCGTTGTTGGCATCGGTAAAGTGAACAGACAGTAAATTATTGATCGTTTCAGCCGATTCCGCGGTCCAGCCGGCCGTGGTCCCTCCGCCGTTTGTGGTGTGAAAGATCACTCCGCCGTTGCCGACCGCCCAGCCCTCCAAAAGGTTGATAAACCAGATATCTTTGATAGTTGCAGTGGTGTTGAAGGCGACTTTAGTCCAGCTGGTGCCGCCGTCGGTGGTTTTAAAGACACAGCCATTAGTTCCGTCGTTACCGACCACCCAGACATTGTTAGCATCTTCAGCATGAATGCCGCTTAAGTTAGCGCCGCCGGGAACCACGATGGCGCTCCAGGCGGTGCCGTTCCATTTTGCCACCGAGGTGCTCCCACTCACCCAGATATTGCTGGCGGAAGTGCCGTGAGCATTATAGGTGCCGGTGCCGCCGAGACCGCCAAGATTGATCGCGTTCCAATTCGCTCCGCCGTCCGTGGTATGCCGGAAATCACCCCCCGTAATTCCTCCTGCCACGACCGCGTTACTGCTGTTGGCAAACCAGGTGTCGTAATAGAGAATGTCACCCGGGGCAGTTTGGGTCCAAGTCGTTCCATTATTTGTCGTGGAGCGGATGAGCCCAGCGGCGGGAACCGCCGTGCCGGCGGAATAAAGAGTGCTATTAACATAATGAACTCCGGTGAGAACATAATTTGCAATTCCCAAAGGCACGGCTTCCCAGGTTGTTCCGCGCCGGGTTGTTTTCCAAAGTGCGTTATTGGCCACATAGCCTTCAGTTGAATTGACAAAAAAGGAGCCCGCGGCATTACCGCCGGCTACCGCGTACTGCCTGATCCAAACACCACCGAAAGAAGGGGAAATAAGTAAAAACAGGGTAAAAAATATTGCCGTTAATCCTGACGCAATTTTCATTTGAGAAAATAATACTCTATTATGAATAGTTGTCAAGGTGTGTCATATTTTCATATAGTTTTTTGCTTTCTTTTGTTTCTTAAGTTATGTATAATCTTCTCATGAAAATAGGCTTGGGGCAGATCAATCCGACCGTCGGCGACTTTAACCTCAACAGCGCGAAAATCATCGATCTGATCGAAGAAGCCCGGCACGAAAAGGCCGATCTGGTCGTTTTTCCCGAGCTCTGCCTCACTGGGTATCCGCCGGAAGACCTGCTCCTAAAACCCAAATTTATTGCCGACAACCGGCTCGCGCTGGAGAAAGTAGCCAAAGCGGCCGGCGGGATCGCCGTCTACGTCGGATTTGTTCACCAAGAGAAGGGTGTGCTCTATAACGCCGCGGCTTTTATCGAAGACGGCAAGGTCAAAGAGATATATCATAAAATGAACCTGCCCAATTACGGCGTTTTTGACGAGAAGCGTTATTTTCTGGAGGGCAATAAATGTTCGATCATCAGCTACAAGGGCCTGAAGATCGGCCTTGGTGTTTGCGAAGACATCTGGGTGGAAAAAGGGCCGTATGAAGAAGAGATCAAAAAAGGGGCGCAGTTGATCCTGAACATCAATGCTTCTCCTTACCATGTCGGCAAGATAAAAGAACGGGAAGAGTTGCTGAAGCGGCGGGCCAAAAAATATAAGGCGACCTTTGTTTACGTCAATATGGTCGGCGGGCAGGACGAACTGGTTTTTGACGGGGGGAGCATGGTCTTTGACCGGCGGGGCAATCTCATCGCCGCCTGCGACCAGTTTCGGGAAGAATTGCTTTTCGTCGACCTCGATAAGGACCGTATAACCGGCTGGCAGTGGCTGGAAGAGCCGGAGGAGATCTATCGGGCGCTCGTTCTCGGCGTCAAAGATTATGTGATAAAGAACGGCTTTTCCGAGGCGGTGATCGGGCTCTCCGGCGGGATCGATTCGGCGCTGACGCTGGCTATCGCCGTGGAAGCGCTGGGCAAAGACCGTGTCCATGCCGTTTTTATGCCATCGGAATATACTTCGGAGCAAAGCTACCGTGACGCGAAAAAGGCGGCGGAAAATCTGGGGGTGGAATTCGCGGAGATCCCGATCAAGGCTGTCTTCTCTCACTATTTAGAAGCCCTCAACCCGAACTTCAAGGGCAAGCCGGCCGATATCACCGAAGAAAACCTGCAGGCGCGCATCAGAGGCAATTATTTAATGGCCCTGTCCAATAAACTCAACTGGCTGGTCCTCACGACCGGCAATAAATCGGAGATGTCGACCGGCTACTGCACGCTTTACGGCGACATGGCCGGCGGTTTTGCCGTCATTAAAGACGTGCCCAAGACCACGGTTTACCGGTTGGCGGACTGGCTGAACAAAAAGCAGACGGTCATTCCCGAAGCGATAATCAAGCGGGCGCCGACCGCCGAACTCAAACCCAACCAGACCGATCAGGATGTCTTGCCGCCTTACGAGATACTTGATCCGATCATGCAGGCCTACGTGGAAGACAACAAAAGCGTCAAAGAGATCGTTGCCCTGGGTTTTGACGCCAAGATCGTAGAAAAGATCGTCGCGATGATCGACCGCTCCGAATACAAGCGGCGGCAGGCGCCGCCCGGCCCCCGCATCACGCCGCGCGCTTTCGGCAAGGATTGGCGCGTGCCGATCACCAACCACTTTAAAGAATAAACCCCCACACCAACTTTTGTTAAGCGTATGCCTAATCTAAGTTGGTGTGGGGGTAAAATTCCGATTGCCTAAATTTTAATCATCTTCTATAATTGTCTAAGGTCAGATTTTAAGGGGGAAAAAGCATGGCTTTAGACGCGGCCTCGAAAGAAGTTTTGGAACGGGCGAAGCTCGACGATGTGCGGTTTATCAACCTGCAATTTACCGATATCATGGGGGCTATCAAATCGGTGGCGATCCCGGTCGGCCGGCTGCCCGACGCGCTGGAAAAAGGGGTTTGGTTTGACGGCTCGAGCATCCTGGGTTTTGTCAGGATCTGCGAGTCGGACATGTACCTCAAACTTGATCCGTCAACTTACGTGGTCACGCCCTGGACGCCGAGCGAGCGGAAATCGGCCCGTTTTATCTGCGATATCTACACTCCCGACAACAAGCCGTTCGAGGGCGACCCGCGCTCGATCCTGAAAAAGACGCTGGCCGAAGCGGAAAAGCTGGGCTATAAATATAATTGCGGCCCGGAAGTCGAATTCTACCTCTTCCGGCGCGAAGACGGCAAGATCACCACGTCGCCCCATGATATCGGCGGTTATTTTGATTATTCGCCCCGGGACATGGCCAGCAGTGTCCGCAAGGATATCGTGATCGCCCTGGAACAGATGGGCATGGAAGCCGAGATGTCGCATCACGAGGTCGGCCCCGGCCAGCATGAGATCGATATCCGCTACGCGGATGCGCTGACGGCGGCGGACAACGCCATCACCTTAAAATACACGATCAAAGCGATCGCCCAGAGGCACGACCTCTACGCCTCATTTATGCCCAATCCGCTTTACCAGCAGGCCGGCTCCGGCATGCACGTTCATCAGAGCCTGTTCGACAAGAACGACCGGAACGCTTTCTACGACGCGAAAGACAAATATAAGCTGTCGAAGCTCGCTTATCATTTTTTGG
>JAQUOB010000157.1 GCA_028717325.1 Candidatus Margulisiibacteriota bacterium | reverse complement strand
TAAAATCCCATTTCGGCGCGGATAATAATAACTTCCGCATCAATTATCAGGCTGACCTTAATGAGGAGCAGTTTCCCATCGCCACCGCTCCCGGCGGGCCAATGCTCGTCATTGCCGGCGCCGGGTCGGGCAAGACTCGCACGGTGACCTATCGCGTCGCCTATCTGGTGGAATCCGGCGTACCGCTCGATCGTATTTTATTAGTAACTTTTACGAATAAAGCCTCAAAAGAAATGCTTTCCCGCGTCGAGCTTTTGTTAAAGCGCGACGTCAAGGGGATAATGGGCGGGACGTTCCATCATGTCGGAAATTTAATGCTCCGGAAAAACGCCAAACGGGTCGGCTACGAGCCGAATTTTACGATCCTTGACCGGGCCGATTCCAAAGACCTGATCGATTCCTGTCTCGGCGAAGCGAAGATCGATGTCAAAGCCCGGCGCTTTCCTAAGGGCGAGGCCTTGCAGGCCATCTATGGGCTGGCACTAAACACCAACCGATCGATCGTCGACGTCATCGCCTACAACTATGCCCAGTTCGAGCCGATGACCGAAGAGGTCGAAGGCGTCTTTAACCTCTACGTCCAGCGCAAGAGAAAAAACAACCTAATGGATTTTGACGACTTATTGTATCTTTGGTACAAACTGCTTTCGGAAAATCCGGACGTCGCGGAAAAATATGCGGCCAAGTTCCAGCACATCATGGTCGACGAGTACCAGGATACGAACCTGATCCAGGCCAAGATCATCGATATCCTGGCGGCCAAACACCGCAACCTGATGGTGGTGGGCGATGATTCCCAGTCGATCTATTCGTTCCGCGGCGCGCATTTCAAGAACATTATTAACTTTCCCAAAGTTTATCCCGACGCGCGGCTCTATAAACTGGAGATCAACCACCGCTCGACGCCGGAAATTTTAAGCGTAGCTAACACTTCGATCACGCTGGCCAAGGAAAAGTTTGAAAAAAACCTGCGGACCAACCGCCCGAGCGGGCAGAAGCCGGTTGTGGCCGCCTTAACCACGGTTTACGAACAAGCTGCCTTTGTTGCGCAACGAATGCTGGAGCTGCGCGAAGAAGGCCACTCCCTGAACGACATGGCCGTCCTTTACCGCTCCCATTATCAATCGATGGAGATCCAAATGGAGCTGACCAAGCGGGGGATCCCATTTGAAATAAGGTCCGGCCTGCGCTTTTTTGAAGAGGCCCACATCAAAGACGTGATCGCTTATTTAAAGGTCTTCCACAATCCCAATGACGAGATCTCCTGGGGGAGAATTTTAAAATTATTACCCAAGATCGGACCAAGGACGGCCGAAAAGATTTTTCAATTCCTGTGCCAGGCCGGTGATCCGCGGGAGACAGTTGTTCAAGACGGCGTGCTAAAAATAATACCGGGCGGCGGGGAGAGGACATTTAAACTTTTCCAATCACTGATGGCGCAGCTAAAAGAAAAGATCGGTAAACCGGCCGAAATGATCAAGGCGGTCAGCGATTCCAATTATTCCGATTATTTGAAAGAGCAGTACCCTAATTATCGTGAACGGCTGGAAGACCTCGAGCAGTTGGGCAGTTACGCCACGCAGTACAAATCGCTGGAAGAGCTCTTGAGTTCCCTGGCGCTGGCTTCGGGGATCGAGTCGGAAACGATAGTCGAGGCCGGAGAATCCGGCGAAAAAGAAGCCTGCGTGTTGACTACTATTCATCAGGCCAAGGGGCTGGAATGGAAGGTGGTTTTCGTCGTCTGGCTGGCCGACGGCCGGTTCCCTTCTTACTTGAGCTTTGACAAAGAAGAAGAGATGGAAGAAGAGCGCCGCCTGTTCTATGTGGCGGTCACCCGGGCCAAAGACGAACTATACCTTTTATATCCTATTATTTATTCCGGCTATGACGGCGAAGTGCTGATGAAAATTTCAAGATATCTCGAAGAGCTGCCCAGCTGGGCGTATGAGAAATGGGAGATTGAGCAGGGATTTGAGGGATATGAGGGAGGAGCGGGGAAGAGCAGGGAGTAGCAGGAAATCGATCTGTCGGAGTACCGCGAAGTCAAAGTTAAAAGTCGGACCGATTTTGAGGCGATCGATATTAACGATCTGCTTGGGTAACGGCCCAAATCGTCTTGACTTTTGACGTCAGGTTGTTATGATAATGATATGAAAATAGCCAAATTTGTCCTCATCGCAATAATTTTCTTGGTTCCTTTATCTTCGGCTTTCGCGGCGACCTATTACGTCGATGCGGTCAACGGGAATAATGCGAAC
Organism: Candidatus Margulisiibacteriota bacterium; assembly: GCA_028717325.1. Lineage (GTDB taxonomy): Bacteria > Margulisbacteria > WOR-1 > O2-12-FULL-45-9 > XYB2-FULL-48-7 > JAQUOB01. The sequence continues at coordinate 1,472 of JAQUOB010000157.1, read as the reverse complement.
GTCGGCAGCCAGGCTGCCCCGTGGAGAACGCTGACCAAGGCAACGGGCTCGACCGCCGCTAACGATACCGTCTACGTCAAGCCGGGCACCTATAATGCGGCGCTGGGAGAGGCCTTTCCCATCACGATAACAAACAGGTTTTTTGTTGCCACCACGACCTATCAGGCCACGATCGAAGAAAGCGGCGCCGCGACGAATGCGGTGGGCCTGGTGGGCAACGCGTCGCTGGAGGGCTTTACGGTCAAGGGCGACGGCGACGACACGGCAGTTCTCGCCGGCACCGCGGGGACCGATTCCACGCTGACAATCAAAAATAACATAATCAACGCAGCCGGTTTTATCTACGGCCTGCAGTGCGTACATGCCACTGACACGGTTAGCATCACTTCAAATACCATCTATTCTGCAACTCAGCGCGCAATATACGTTAATGCGGCGCTGGCCAGCGGCTCAATTACGAAAAACGCAATGAGGGATTGCAATAATTTTGGGATTTACGTCAACCAGAGCAATGCGACTATCGATAGGAACACGATCGTCAGGTGCGGCACGGGAATCTACGCGGATACCGCGGGAGCGGGCTTTACCGTCAATGCCAAAAATACGATCGTTTATAATACGGGAGTCAGGACAACCGGTATTTCGCAGGCGGGCGCCGGCGGCACGCTGACGTCAACCTATAACTGCATTTTCGGCAACGCGACCGTTTACAACGGGACGGTTTCGGGTAAAATCGGGGATATTCAAGTTGACCCAACGTTTGTGGATGCAACGGGGAATAATTTTAACCTTGTACGGACTTCCGAATGTATTGACGTCGGCGATCCCGCCTCGACAGTTGACGCCGACGGCTCGCGTGCCGATATGGGCGCCTATCCTTACGATCATCGTCCGACGGTCCAGATCGTCAAGCCCAACGGCGGGGAAACACTGACCGGCGAGGTCTCGTACAATATAACCTGGACTGCCACCCAGGACAGCGGCATTGATCATCTCCAGCTTTACTATTCGACCGACGGCGGAGCGACCTATCCCAACACTATCACGACGTCAGCCCCCAGCACCGGTACGTACGGCTGGAGCGTGCCCTCGATCAACACCACCACGGCCCGGGCCAGGATAATCGCCGTGGCGAGCAACAGTTACACCGCGACCTCGGAATCGGCCGCGAACTTTTCAATTGCCTTCGCCTCGCCGACCATCACTGTACCGACGCCGACCACCACGACGACATTCGCTCAAAAGGCGGTTGTCACCCAGACCCCCACCGTTCCTCAAATTGCCGGGGCCGCCATCAATATTACCGTCCACTCGAGCGAACAGCAGCCGCTGACCATAATCTGGTTTAATGAAAACCGCGAAGCCGTCAGGACGACCAATATTAACGCGGTTGAAGGCGACAACACTTTTACCTGGACGTCGCCCAAAGATATTCCGACAGGGATATATCGTTACCAGATCCGGGGCACAGG
>JAQUOB010000156.1 GCA_028717325.1 Candidatus Margulisiibacteriota bacterium | reverse complement strand
GTTCGCCGAGAGCCGGGAGTTTCCCGACACTCTGAAATATGTTAAGGCAGAACGGAATGTCATTGTCCTGCGCACTTTTTCCAAATTTTACGGCCTGGCCGGGTTGCGCTTGGGTTACGCGCTGGGGAGAAAAGATCTGATCGCGCCGATGTTCCGGACAAAAATGCCTTTTAACGTCAACCGGCTGGCGCAAGCCGGAGCGCTCGCGGCGTTGAACGACAAAGAATTCCTCGAAAGGGCTTACAAGAACAATGCCGAAGGGAAAAAATATCTTTACGCTGAACTGGATAAACTTGGATTAGAGCATAAAAAGACCGAAGCCAATTTTATTTTTATCAATTTGAAAAGATCGGCCGATCGGTTGTTTTTGGATCTGATGAAAAAACGGGTGGTCATCCGGCCGCTGACTTCTTTTGGCTTCCCCGAAGCCATCAGAGTTTCGATCGGGACGAAAGAACAGAATGAGAAGTTTATTGCCGCACTTTCCCGGGGTTGATCATTGTTCTTGCTGCATTATCAAGGGTTCCCCGACGACAATCCCTTCAAGGATTTCTTTCCCATTGTAAAGCAGTTTTCGTTGAATAAATTCCTTTCCTTCACTGCAAACATGGGAAGTCGCAGTTCTTACCTGGGCGCCTGAAGGAACGGCAACTCGGGGTTCGGCTAGGATAGTGAATCTGCCTGCCAGTCCATTTTCTATGTTATTCCTTTCGGGCGATAATACGTGACCGCCACTTTTAACGATATCCAAGATCGCCGGAATATCCCTGCGGTCAAAATCCTCAACCCATTTTAACGGCCCGCCGATCAACTTCTCCTCCGCGGCCCTGAGCCGGATCGTTCCTTCGACTGCGGGGATAAAGGGGCGCCTTTCCCCTAATAGGCTTAACGCCTCCGTACTTATCTGGCCAAGGATGTCCACCCATTCTTCGAATGTCTTGTTAATTTCTTGTCGCAGGACGGCCTCCCACCCCTTTTCCTCTATTTGGGAAAAAACCTCCCTTTCCTTTAATATCCTTTCGGCTTCGGGCCTTATTTGGCCGATTTCGTTCCTTGCTCTGAAGTGGTCATCCATCTCAAACTCATATTTTAAGTCGTCGCCACGCTTAATAAATCGAGGCCGGGATCCGATAAAACTCTTATGTACCCACCCGCCGGAAGGTTCCGGAACATTCACGGCGGCCAGCATTTTTTCAAGGGCGATTCTGTCTTGACCATATAATCGGCCAGCCGTGTCTCTTAGTAATTTTAACCGGTCGCCCTCCCTGCATTTCATGCCGCGGTCAGAGGACGATTTGATCCAAGGATGTAAATAAAAATACGCTTCATCGCGCCCCTTTGCTGTTTCTGTTATCCATTCCATTCTGTGGTCAAATGAGCCCTCGCGCGCATCCAACAACCCCATTGACCTAAATACTTCTTTCAGCGGCAGTTTATGCCCTTGCGCGTAACTTCTGGCTCGCGCAACAACACTGCGATAAATTGTTTCTCTCTTCCCTATTCCTTCTACCACTTAAGTTCACCTCTGCATTCAAATACTTTCAGCCTGATATCTGTCGCTCCGTTGTGCGGAAAATTTCAGTGATTATGCGGTTTATGCGGCGGGTTCCAGGCGGGATAAAATCCTAAGGTGGGTGCTTTGGATCGGTAACGTTTTGGCCCGCGTTCTTGCCCTGGTAAAAGATTCTTTAAGCTCTTCGATGATCGGCCTGATCTCCCCGTCGGGCGCCCGATAATAGCCCTTGAGCAGTCCCGACAATAAAGATAAAAATTGCCGCTCGCCCAAGACGCCCAGCAGCGATCGGTCGAGTTTATGCGCCCCGCCAATGAATCTTTGAATATCACAAAGGCGGGAAAAATAGGCCGGTGATTTTCTGCCTGTCTCATAGTCCTTCTTTTCGGCCGGGTCGAGGTCGACCTTCGGATCTTCGCTGAGCCGGCGCCAAAAGAGTTCTTTCGCCGCCTCAAACGTTCTCATCCCTTCGGTATCAACAAGGTTGCCGTGTATTTCCACATTGGCCGGATGAAGAGAGGAAAACGTCAGGGGCGCCCTCGCCCGCCGGCCCAAAATTTCGCCTTCGCGCCACGGGTTATGCAGCGTATAGCCGGCGTCATGCAGCTTTTTAAGCTGACGGCCGGCGCGCTCGCCGCTTTCAAACAAAAATTGCTCCAGGGATTTTCCCTCAAGTTCGGCCAGCAATTGAATGACGGTCAAAGGAGAATCCAGCCTCAGCCAAGGGAAATATCGGTTGCCCGCTTTGCCGGCCCGGTAAAGTTGGGCAAATCCCTTATAGGCCGTAAAAACTTCACCGAGATCGACAACCTGAGTTTCGAGCTCTCCGATCAAAGTTAATCCCCGCGCTTCGTTTCTTGCGGCCTCAAGAGAAAGCAGCCCTTCGGGATCGCCGGAGTTCGGATTTGTTTTATCGGGATAGAATTCCGCCGGTGTCGTGCCTTTAAATTCGACCACCCTGCCCTCCGCCGTGACGCCGAACCTCGCCCGATCACTGTGGCTTTTAAGGACAAAGGCCGGAGAAAATCCCTTCAGTTTTTCGAGCGGCAGGGCCGCCGCCACCTCCTCATTGGTCAATAAAAGTTTTTGCTCTCTATTATATAGGCCGAGTGAATAACCGGTCTTCCGGCCGAGGATCCCGGCCTTCAGCGTGTCCGCCTTCTTGACAAGATCGGCCGGGGCCGATGGAAAGATCGCTTTCAGAATTTTTCTTCTGACGTACCTTTCGACCGTTTCAGTTATTTGTTTTCTGGCTGGAGTTATTGCCATGTTTCCTCTGACTAATATATCGACAACTTCTTAACAATATTTCACAAAAGGTATATAATAGAATTGTGTTGAAACAAACCCCTTTATTTGAAAAGCACCTTCAGCTTGGCGCTAAAATGGTCCCTTTTGCCGGCTGGGCAATGCCGGTCTCTTATCCGGCCGGCATCATCGCCGAACACACGGCCGTCCGCCGTTCCGCCGGCATTTTTGACATCGGCCATATGGGTTTGATCAAAATACGAAATAATGATAAGTTATTAACTTTTATTCAGCGATTAGCGACGAACGATGCTTCAAAGCTTGATCTCAACCAATGCCAGTACGCTGTTCTCTGCAACGAAAAAGGCGGGGTGATCGACGATATCCTCGTCTATCGATTTCAGGATTTCTATTTGATCATTGCCAACGCCTCAAACGCTGACAAGGTGTTAGCCCATCTAAGGGCGTCGGCGGGGGGGATTGATGTTTCCGCCTGGGATGATCATTGCATGCTTTCTCTCCAGGGGCCAGGGGCGATTGCGACGGTCGAAAAAACCTTGTCCGTTTCGCTCGCCGGCTTAAAGCACAACCACACTCTTTCGGCCAATGAGCTGGTTTTTTCCCGCACCGGCTACACCGGCGAAGACGGCGTTGAGTTGATCGTCGCTAAAAAAGAAGCCGCTCCTCTCTGGGACGCCTTCATCAAGGCCGGCGTTCAGCCTTGCGGCCTGGGGGCTCGCGATACCCTGCGCCTCGAGGCGGGCTTGCCGCTCTACGGACATGAATATGATGAGGAAACCACGCCGCTCGAAGCCGGCTATGGCTGGGCGGTCAAATTTGACAAAGGTGATTTTATCGGCCGAGAAGCGCTGCTCAAGGAAAAGAACGAAGGCCTCCGAAAAAAATTAGTCGGCATCGAGCTGGCGAGCCGGGCGATCCCGCGCCAGGGGAATCTGGTGTTCGACAGTCAAA
>JAQUOB010000155.1 GCA_028717325.1 Candidatus Margulisiibacteriota bacterium | reverse complement strand
ACCGGTCTCTTAGCTCGGCGAGCTTGCCCTTGTTCCAGCCGGGTATCCGCGAAAAATAACCGGTGATGCGCGTGATCCCCTCGATCGCTTCCGAAGCGCAGTAGGGACACTTGTCGTGCAAGCCGCGCGCGGTGCGGCCGCAGTCGGAGCAGGCGGTAAATTCCGGCGAAAAAGCGATCTGCCCGTTCTCCGTGTGCCTGAACGTCTTGATCACGAAATTGGCGATCGAGGCGGCGTCCGGCCGCGACTCGCCCAGCCACAAATGCGTCAGGGCCCCCGCGTCGATCAGCGGATGGAACAGGCCTTCTTGCTTGACCCGGTCGACCGGGTTCATCGGCACGGCCACATTAAAGTAGGTCGAATTGGTGTAATAGATCTCTTTGGTCCCCGGGTTACCCTTGATCACTTTCCTGGTCTGCTCCGGGAAATGCTCCATATCGAGCCGAGCGAACCGGTAAGCTGTCGACTCGGCCGGTGTTTGCTCCAGCACATAGTGGAGATCGTATTTTTCCGACAGCTCCTGGCACTTCAGCTTCATGAACGAAATTATTTTCAGCCCGAGCTTCAGAGCCGCCGGGCTCTCGTGAAGTTCCTGCCCGGTGTGAAACTGGACCATTTCGTTGAGACCGAGTATGCCGACCAGGTGGGTCACACGGCGCAATCTTAAATACGTTTCGCCGTCGCGCTTGGTGGCCAAAAGCGACAGCGGCCCTTCGGAGCCTTCTTTCAATAATTGCTCGATGAATTTTCGCTTCTCGCGGTGGGCTTGGGCCGCGATCACCAATTTATTCTCGATCTCGCTAAAGAGCTTGTCGCTGTCGCCGGCCGCCACATAGGCGATCCGCGGCAGGTTGATCGTGACGTTCTGGATCGCCGAGTAGCGCATCCGCCAGGGCTCCTTGGCGTCCTGCAGGTCGGAGTATTCGAGCTTAAAGGCCAGGCGGCAGCACTCGGAGATCTTGGCCGTCTCGCCGCGGTCGAAGACAAAATAAGTATTGCCCTTTTCCGCCGCTACTTCCGAGATCAGGTTGAGGAATTCCTGGTGTCCTGGCGTAGCAAAGAATTTCTCGGTGATATGGACGAGCGGCTTGGGGAAAAAGAACGGCCGGCCCGCGCCATCGCCCTCTTTATAAACCTCGAACATCGCCTTGGCGAACGACTGTGCCTGCGGCAAATAATCGGCGTAGGTCTTGCCGGTATATTTGGCGCCCGGCCCGAGGGCCGGCACCGCCTCAAAATGTTTGGGCGTTTCCCAGTAGACATTAAGGTCGGAGAACAACCCCTGGCCGCCGCGGGAGACCGCGACCGTCGCGAATTCGAGAATTAACTTGCGGGCGATCTTGCGAATACCTTCGTAGCTGTAACCGTCAAGGAACGGCGAAAGGAAAACGTTGACCGCGTCCCAGCCGATCGCACCGGCAAAGTAACCGTGCAGAGCAACGGAGAACTTGACGATCTGCGAGACCAGCTCATCGGCGTCGTTGGCCGGTTGTTCCGAGCGGCTGGCGTCAGGCAGGTCGAGCCCGAATTTCTTGATATATTCGATCGACTGGCCGCTGCAATACGGCCGGTCGACAAAGCCGAGGTCATGGAGATGGAGGTCGCCGTTCATGTGGGCGTCGGCGACCGGCAGGGAAAAGACGCTGAGCAGCGCGTACTCTTTTTTGATGTTCTCGGCTAGCGTCAGGTTGGTCGCTTCCGGCGAGTGAGGTGAATTGGCGTTCTCCTTGTTCTTGTGGGCGATGATCTTGTTGACGTCATAGAGCGGCACGCCCAGGCGGGTGTGCTTGCGCCGCGCCTCTTCGAGGCCGTATTCGAGCAGTTTGACGTCGACCAGCTCCCTGACCAAGGGTGCCGTAATCGTCTTGACCGACATCGCCCTGATCTGCTTGTCGACCTCGATCGCGATGATAGAGGCGATCTCCGCTTTCAGGCCGGTCTCGCGCACCAGCGCCTCGACGATCTTATCCTTGTCCCAGGCGACAATGTCGTCGGTCGAGGTCCGGACAAAGACCGACAGGTCGGTCGATTCTTCGGTGCTGCGGCGGTCTTCCTTCAGCTCACTTATTGTTAAAGTACTCATTGCTGCGGAACCTATCCTTTAATTCCCCGGTCTTGCCTTTGTTCCAGCCGGTGATCCGGGAGAAATAACCGGTGATGCGCGTGATCCCCTCGATGTTGTCCGACTGGCAGTGCGGGCAAGCGTCGCGCAAGCCGCGCGTGATCTTGCCGCAAGCGTTGCAGGAAGTGAATTCCGGCGAGAAGGCGATCTGCCCGTTCTCGGTGTTCTGGAACGTCTTGACGACGAAGTTGGCGATCGACTCCGCGTTGGGCAGGCTCTCGCCCAGCCAGACGTGGGTCAGCGCCCCCGCGTCGATCAGCGGGTGGAACAGGCCTTCCTGCTTGACGCGATCGATCGGGTTCATCGGATGGGAGACGTTGAAGTAGGTCGAGTTGGAATAATAGACTTCGCCGGTCTGCTTATTCCCCTTGATCACGCGGGCGGCGAACTTGGGATAGTGCTTCAGGTCCAGCTTGGCGAACCGGTAGGCGGTCGACTCGGCCGGCGTCTGCTCGAGCACAAAGTGCATGCCGTAGCGCTTGGTCAGCTCTTCGCATTTCAACTTCATGACGGAGATAACTTTCAGTCCCAGCTTGAGCGCCTCGTTGTTCTCGTGCAGCTCCTTGCCGATGTGCGCCTGGACCAGCTCGTTGAGGCCAAGAATGCCCATCAGGTAGCTGACCCGGAACATCCGCAGATACGGCTGGCCGTCCCGTTTCATCGCGAGCAGTGAGAGCGGGCCTTTATTGCCGGCCTCCAGGATGTCAGTAATGAATTTCTTTTTCTGGACATGGGCGCGGGCCGCCATCTCTAGTGCTTGTTCAATCAGGTCGAACAAACGGGCCGAGGAGCCGCTGGCCTTGAACGCCAGCCGCGGCAGGTTGACTGTCACGTTCTGCAAGGCCGAGTAGCGCATCCGCCACGGTTCTTTAGCGTCATCAAGATCGGACTGTTCGAGCTTGAACGACAGTCGGCAGCACTCGGAGATCTTGGCTGTGTCGCCGCGGTCAAACACGAAATAGGTATTGCCCATTGTGGCAGCCACTTCGGAGATGTGGCGCAGGAACTCTTCGTGGCGCGGCGTGTTGAAGAACTTTTCGGTCATGTGGACGAGCGGTTTCGGGAAAAAGAAAGGCCGGCCGGAGCCGTCGCCTTCCTTATATACATTAAAGAGCGCCCAGACAAATCGCTGCGATTCATCCAGGTAGTCGCCGTACTTCTTGCCGGTGTACTGCCCGCCCGGTCCCATCGCCGGAACGTTCTCAAAGTGTTTGGGCATCTCCCAGTAGAGGTTGATATCGGAGAAGATCGCCTGGCCGCCGCGCGCCACCGCCTGCTGGCTGTATTCGTAGATCATCATCTGGGCGATCTGTTCGATCTCGGCGTCGGACATGCCGACGAGAAAAGGGGCGAAAAAGACGTTGACCGCGTCCCAGCCGATGGCGCCGGCAAAGACACCCTGCAGGGCGGCGGAGAACTTGACCATCTGCGCCAGCAGGACTTCCGCGTGCTTGGCCGGTTTGGCGATCGAGAGGGCGTTGGGCAGGTCGAGCCCGAATTTCTTGACGTACTCGACCGACTGGCCGCTGCAATACGGCCGGTCGATAAAGCCGAGATCGTGCAGGTGGATGTCGCCGCGCATGTGGGCGTCGGCGATGTCCTGGGTAAAGACGGACAG
>JAQUOB010000154.1 GCA_028717325.1 Candidatus Margulisiibacteriota bacterium | reverse complement strand
AATTCTCATGAGGGACTCGGTCACCCGTTTCGCCATGGCCCAGCGCGATATCGGCCTGGCGGCCGGCGAACCCCCGACGACCAAGGGTTACACCCCTTCGGTCTTCGCGCTTTTGCCCCGGCTGATGGAGCGCTCCGGCACGTCGGAGATCGCAAGTATCACCGCCTTTTACACGATATTAGTTGAGGGAGACGATTTCAACGAACCGATCGCCGACCACGCCCGCTCGATCCTCGACGGCCATATCGTCCTGTCCCGCGACCTGGCGGCCCGCAATCATTACCCGGCCATCGATGTGCCGCCGAGCGTTTCCCGTATCATGGTCAACCTGGTTTCCGATGAGCATAAAGAAGCGGCCGGCAAACTGCGCGAGGTGCTGGCCCGTTACGCCGAGGCGGAAGACCTGATCAATATCGGCGCTTACGTCAAAGGCAGCAACCCGAAGATCGATTACGCGCTGTCGAAGATCGACCAGGTCAACGATCTGTTGAAACAGGGTACTTTCGAAAAAGTGGAATACGAAGAAACGGTCGATCGCCTGATCGGCATTTTTAGTTAAGAGGAGCAAGTATGGCCCGACAGCCGAAACCCGGCAAAAAATTTAAATACGATCTCTCCGCCGTCCTGAAAGTCCGGGAGATCCGCGAAAAAAAAGAGCAGGAAAAGTTCGCCGAAAAGAACCGCGAGTACCTGGAGCAAAAGCGCAAAGAAGAAGAGATCAAAGAAGAGAAAAAAGGCAAAGAGGAAGAACTGCGCGACGTTTTCCGCAAAGGGCCGATCTCAAACTTTGAAAAGGTGATGAGGCGCCGGGCCCATCTGGAGGTCTTAAAGGACGATCTCGACGAGCAGGTCGAAAAAGTGATCGAGGCCAGCAAACTGCTGGAAGAACAGCGCGCCCACCTGGTCGAGTCGATGAAAGACAAGAAGATCATGGAAAAACATAAGGAAAAGAAGCTCGACCAATATAACAAACTAATGCAGAGTTTGGAAATGAAATTTATGGACGAGATCGCCACCCAGCGGTTCAAGCACGAACAGGATTAGCCGCGAGCTAAAGCTTTTTGGACCTTCCCCGCTTTCAGGCATTTGGTGCAGACATATTCCTTGCTTTTTTTACCCGCCACGATGATATTCACTTTTTGCAGATTGGGCATGAATTTTCGCAGGGTCTTGCGGTTGGAGTGGGAGACCGTGTGGCCGATGACCGGTTTTTTGCCGCAGCTGATACATTTCCTTGCCATGATGATTATATGATAAAATAAATCAGGGCAAATGTCAAATCAGAAGCTGCAGACGCCGATACAATACGTTAAGGGAGTCGGGCCCAAATTAGCCAAAATTTTCGCCAATTTAGGCATTTTTACGGTCGAGGACCTGCTTTATCTTGTACCCCGTGAGTGGGAAGACCGCCGGAATATCAAGCCGCTGATCCAGGTCCGGCCCGCCGACTTTGAAGTTATCAAAGGCGAGATACTCAAAGTCGAAGCCCCGCAGACCCGCAGTCGTTTTTCGATCCTCAAGGTCTATTTGACCGACAAGACAGCGACACTGCAGGCGGTCTGGTTCAATCAGCCATTTCTCAAAAAATTATTCAGACCTGGCATGAAACTAATTATTTCCGGCAAGGTCGAAATTTCTGCCTATGACCATATCATGCAGATGTTAGTCCGCGATTTTGAGATCGATACGGGGGAGAATCTAAAAATAGTCCCGCGTTATCCTTTGACCGAAGGCCTCTATCCGAAAAAACTGCGCTCCGTCATCCGGACCGTGCTCGACAATTATCTCAAGGCAATAGAAGACGAAAAAACAAGAAACGCGCTTTTGGCTTTGCATGAGCCGAAGGACCTGGAAAGCATAGGTCAGGCCAGGGATTTTCTGGCCTATGAGGAGCTTTTCCTGTTCCAGCTGGGGCTGCTGTTGCGGCGGCAGGAATATAAAGAGAAGCTGAAGGGGAGGGTGATCGACGCCGAACCGGTCCAGCTTGACGAATTTAACCGGCTGATCCCATTCGTTTTCACCGCCGCGCAAGACCGGGTCTTGCAGGATATCCTGGCGGATATTAAAAGCGGCAAACCGATGAACCGCCTGCTGCAGGGAGACGTCGGCTCGGGCAAAACGATCGTGGCGGCGCTGGCCGCTTATTTAACCGTGAAAAGCGGCTACCAGGCGGCGATCCTGGCGCCGACGGAGATATTGGCCCAGCAGCATTTCGGCAAATTGGTCAAATTATTCGAAGGCCTGTTCAAAGTCGATCTGCTCACCTCTGCTACCGCTTCCGACAAAAAAAGAGAAGAACTTTTCGATATTGATCTTGTTATCGGCACCCATGCCCTGCTGGAAGAAAAGGTCAAATTCAAAAATCTGGCTATGGTCGTCATCGACGAACAGCACCGCTTCGGCGTCCACCAGCGGGCGGGGCTGATCAAAAAGGGCTTTAGTCCTCACGTGCTGGTCATGACCGCCACGCCGATCCCGCGCTCGCTGGCGCTTACATTATATGGGGACCTCGACCGGTCGATCATTGACGAGCTGCCGCCGGGCCGCACCCCGGTCAAGACCTATTTCGTGCCGGAGCCAAAACGCAGCGACGCCTATGAGTTTATCCGGCTGAAAGTCGGCGAGGGGCGGCAGGTCTTTTTTGTCTGTCCGTTAGTTGAAGAATCGAGCGAGCTTGATCTCAAAGCGGCGGTTGATGAGGCCAAGCGCCTGCAGAACGATATTTTCCCGGAGCTCAAGGTCGGCTTGCTGCACGGCCGATTGAAGAGCGATGAAAAAGAGGCCATTATGAAAAAATTTCTGGCCAAAGAGATCGATATTCTGGTCTCCACGACCGTGATCGAGGTCGGGATCGATGTGCCTAACGCCACAGTCATGGTGATCGAACACGCGGAGAGGTTCGGCCTGTCCCAGCTCCACCAGCTGCGGGGCAGGATCGGCCGCGGCAGTGAGCAGTCGTTTTGCTTCCTGATCGGCTCGCCCAAATCGCAGGAAGCCAAAGCCCGGATGAAGGCAATGCTAGACACGAGTGACGGTTTTAAAATAGCGGAAGCGGACCTGCGTTTGCGGGGACCGGGCGAGATGCTGGGGGTGCGCCAGTCCGGTTTGCCAAACTTTCGCGTGGCTGATATAATAAGAGACGAGAAAATTCTGCAGGCGGCGCGCTCGGCGGCCCTGGAATTTATCGAAAGAGACCCTCAAGGTGCGCATAATCGCTGGGAAAGCCAAAGGACTGCAGTTGAAAACTCCAAAAAAAAGCTGGAGGGTTCGACCTTTAACTGACCAGGCGCGGGGCGCGCTGTTTAATATACTGGCGACGCAAATAGCGGATTCAAGTTTTCTTGACCTGTTCGCGGGCACCGGGGCGGTCGGCATTGAGGCGCTGTCGCGCGGCGCCCGAGTCGCTTTTTTTGTCGAGCTGAACCGTTCGGCAGTGGCTTTGATCAGGGAAAACCTAGAGTTGACCGGCCTGGCCGATCGGGCTGAGGTCTTTGCGATGGACGTGCTGCGGGCGGTCAAACTGCTCGACGGCAAAGGCGCCAAATTCGACATCATTTATTTGGGCGCGCCTTATGACGATCCGGTGCTCGACGAGAGCATTAAGACGATCGCCGGGCTGAAGTTGCTGGCTCAGGGCGGCTTGCTGATCGCCGAATACCGGCGGCAACAGGTGATCCCGGAAAAGTACGGCGAGTTGACAAGGTTCCGGGAAGCGCGTTACGGCGAAACGGTTTTAGGATTTTATAAATTATGAAAATTGCGGTTTATCCAGGCAG
>JAQUOB010000153.1 GCA_028717325.1 Candidatus Margulisiibacteriota bacterium | reverse complement strand
AAACCTTTCGTGGTCGAGGAGTCGTCCAGCGTCGTAAATTCCGCGATCTCCGGCAACAAACGCATCCTGATGGAAGGGGCCCAGGGGACGATGCTTGATGTCGATCACGGCACTTATCCTTACGTCACTTCGTCCAATCCGATCGCCGGCGGTGCCTGCATAGGCGCCGGGTTCGGCCCGCAGGAGATCGATGAGGTCATCGGTGTGGTCAAGGCCTACGTCACGCGCGTCGGGGGCGGACCGTTCCCGACCGAGATCGTCGGCGGGACCGGCGACCAGCTGCGCGAGCGGGGCGGGGAATACGGGACGACCACCGGCCGGCCGCGGCGCTGCGGCTGGTTCGACGGGGTGGTCATGCGGCACGCTTCCAAGGTCAACGGTTTGACCCAGCTGGCCATCACCAAGCTCGATGTGCTTGATTCTTTTGAGACGATCAAGGTTTGCGTCGCTTACGAGCGCAAAGGCAAAGTCGTCAAAGATTTTCCGACCGATATCGTGCGGTTGGGGACCTGCCAGCCGGTCTACGAAGAACTGCCGGGCTGGAGAGAGGACCTGACAAAATTGACCGATTACCGGCAGCTGCCCGCTAACGCGAAAAAATATCTTGATAAACTGGCCGAGCTGTCCGAAGCGAAGGTCTCTTTGATCTCGGTGGGGGCGGAACGGGGCCAGATCATCAGGGTTTAGCCGGCTGGTCCGCTTTATTCTTGGCCGCTTCTTCGGTTTTGATCTTATCCACCAGGATGATGAACGATTTAACCTGAAGCGCGAACTGGTCTTGCTCGGGCGCCGCTGTCGCGGCGTTATGCTCGCGCTCGACCTCCGAGAGGTAGACCTGCCAATAAGCGATCTCTCCGTCGATGATCTTTAACGCTTCCGTGTTGTCTTTGGTCGCCAGGCCGGCGATCGTCAAAAGGGCGAAGAACCTGATCACCTGATTTTCTTTTTTTGTCTGCAGCAGTTGAGGCGGGCAATTGGCCGGCAGGGCGGCGAGGGTCGCCTGGCTCTGCCTCAACCTGGCCAGCACATTGGGAATATAAGCTGGTTCCTGAAGGTCTTTGAAACTTTCCAGCAGCATCAGCGTTTCTTTGGGCGAAGCGGCGCGGTCGGCCAGCTTACCGGTCAGGAAGCCGGATAGGTGCCCGACCATCCGGGCGGCGGCCGCGTCTTTACGGCCGGCCAGCGACTGGGACAGTGCTATGGCGGAGTAAAACCGGGCGTCCTCCGTGGTGGTCTTATATTTTTCGTCAGTCAATACCTTGTCAAAGGTATCCTCAAATTCGGCGGGATGATTTCTTAGGCCGGCCAGCGCCTCGACCTCGGCGGCGCAGTAACCGGTCGTTCTGATCGTGCGCTTCAGCTCTTCAATAATGCTCCTCTCTTTTATTTCGACCAGAAAGTCAAGCGCGCTCGGCCTTAATTCCCGCTTGTCCAATAAGCCTTTGAACGCTTCGACGACCGCCTGATGGGTTTCTGGCGGAAGATTGACGTCGGGAATGGGGTCGCCGCTCCTGATGGCTATTTCGATCCTGATCAGATCTTTCTTGTATTGGATGATCTGTTCTTTAAGAAAAGGAACGATAAGCGAAAGGGTGTCAGGGTAAGGGAATTTCTTCAGCTGTTCGAGCAGCAGCGGTATGTCGGACTTGGCAACCACCCGCTGGAAGGCCGCAGCGATCGTTGGTTTATCGATGGGCTGTTTGGGATGGTAGAGGAGGGTCAGGAGGAGCGGTATGAGTTTTTGGCCGTCATGTTTTTCGGCCAGCTTGTCGATCAAAAGGTTGATATTTTCTTTTATTTCCGGTTTCATTTCGGAGGCCGCGGTCGGCACGCTGATCTGGGTATAACTGCATTTAGACAGGACGGCCCAGTAGGGCAAGCCCGCGCCAACCGGCGGATTGGATGGGTCGGGCGGGACCGGCAGGGGCGCGAATGGGGAACAGCCTTTCTCCGGACTGCCCAGCGCCATCTGTCTTTCCGTGACGTTGGGATAGATGAGGCGGTTGTCCGGCTCATCAAGGATCTTTAGGTCTTCTTTAAGATAATGATCGCGGTAAGCGCCCGGTTCACCCAATTTAAGCAGGGCCACGGCGATTATACGCGAGGGGGTTTGTGAGAACCGCGCCTGGAGCGCGGGGATCGCTGAAGCGTCGCCGATCTTGCCGATGACGCGGGTGCACATCAGGCCGATATCGGGATCGTTCAGCCCTTTGATCAGCCCAGGAACGGCTTCTTTAACGTTGTGTTTTTCAAAAATATCCATAAAAACGCCGATGACCTGGCTGAGAGCGTGTTTTTTTGCCTCGTTTTTCTCCGCCTGACAGGCCTGTGATTCTTTCTCGAAGGCATGGACCAATAGATTTTTTTTCGCGGGGTCGCTGAGGAGAGACTTATATTTAAGCAAATGCTGGAGCGCGTCAAACCTTTTATCCGGCTCGGTTGATCCAAGCTGCTGCCAGGCGGTTTTTTCCGTTAAAGCGGGAGCGGCCGGCGCTGGTTTAGGTTTGTTGGCAGCGGGGGAGGGCAGGGGAATATTATTATTGCTGATGATCGTTACGCTGCCGCTATTATTGACCATCACGGTCCCATCAGTTTTATTTATGTATTTGCGGATAACCCTGGCGATTATTTCCGGCCTATTTGCCCGCAGCATAAAGCCCTGTTCTTTTTCGGCCTCATTATGCAAGAACTTTATGTCCAGTTTCTGGTCGGCTAATTTTGCCGCCGGCAGTTTTTTAAGCTGGGATAAAAATTCGGCGCCGACATTGGCATCTGAGTTTGCATTATCCTGGCCGAATTCCGTGAGGATCGCCTTTTGGACGGTCACTTCGGAGCCGTTAAGATTCCGGGCGATAGTCCCGGTATTTTTGTCATAGACCTTAAGGTAGCCCTCCGGGCCTTTCTTGATCGCCCAGTTGCTTTTGCCCAGAGTGAGAGAAACTATGCCTTTTTTCTCAAATAGTTCTTCGATCGCTTCCAGCTGAGGGCGAAAACCGCTGCCTTCGTCGTAAGTTATCTTGATGTCGTTCCCCGACGTATGAATACCGTCAATTAGCGCCATTAATGCCCCCAGTTTTCTATATATTTATCGCCGAAAATTAATTAAACGGCCCACTCTCTATTGAGCGGCAACTTGCCATAATGCTGTGCGCACTATTTTGAGAACTTTTTCGAGATTGGCTTTATCAGACGGGCTCAAATGCAATGCCGGATCGTTGGCTTTGGCCGTCCAGCCTTCCACCAATTTTATTGCTTCAAGTTCGATCCAATTTAATGCTCTCGGCTGATCGCTCGCTTCTTCTTTATATCCTTGGGGAACATGCAACATAGTAAATTTGTCATCAGGACAAGCCGTCCCATTAAAATAAGAAGTTGTCTTTTTATCTTTCTTCTTATCGTTTTGTTTTATTTCATACATTGTTGTGGAAGTGGGGCCACAAATGCCGCCCTCTTTATGTTTGATAATCACCTGATCTTTTTCAATGATAAAAGTGTCGTTTCCAATTTGAATGGTTTCCGATTCCGGCTGCTTTGCGGCATTGACTTTAGGGGCAGGTTTTGGTGCGGCTAAAACTCCGTTGACTCTCATTGGTCATCTCCTTTTTGATTCATCTTTCTATATTATTATCGCCATAAAACTGGTAAAATTTCATTATGAATAAGAAAGCTGTGGTTTTGCTTTCCGGCGGGTTAGATTCAACTACAACCCTTTATTACGCCAAAAATAAGGGCTTTAAATGCTATGCCCTGATCTTTGATTATGGCCAGCGGCATAAGAGGGAATTGCGTAGCGCGGTGGCGGT
>JAQUOB010000152.1 GCA_028717325.1 Candidatus Margulisiibacteriota bacterium | reverse complement strand
CCCTGCGCTTTGACAAATTCCGGGATCTTGCCGGAGACAGAAAATTTGACCCGGTCTTTTTTGCGCAGGTCGAGAGCGCCGTTGACGGCGGCGGCCCGGACCTCAAAATAAGCGGGAGTCCGGCCAAAGCCGCGCTGGTCGACATAATCCGCCCGGCAATTTTTTAAGATCAGCCAGCCGTGAAAAGGGGGCGGCCCGCCCGCCGCTCCGCCGCCGGAAAAAGAGGAAAGAATTTCGAAGTTGCCTCGACGGTCGCGTTCGATCCGGAAATCGCCGTTCACTACGGTGATCTTGGTCAGCGCCGGCACCATGTCGCCTTTGGCGAAAGCGTATTTGATCGGATTATAGGTGAGGATGACTTGATCCGCTCTGCCTATTCCGGGAACAGTAAAATTGTTCAGGTCGATCCGCCCGATAATGAGGCCGCCGGCGCTTTCGATCGCTACCCGGCGCTGGAAAAGTGCGGAGAACTCTCCCTCGGCCTGTTTCTTGATCGAATCGTACAGAGAAGAGCGCCACTCCTTGAGGGAGAAGCCGGAAGAAAACAAGACGACCGTTAAGAGCAGTATTAAGGGGGCGAACTTTTTCATTTAAAATACGATCCCGACGAGGATCGCGAAGGCGGGCGAGAGGAAAAGCTCCAACGCCAGCTCGGCCTTGAACTTGACCTTTTGAGCGACGATCCCCGGCTCATTGATTTTCAAAAGGGCAGAAAAGAAACCGAGCGCAACCAGCCGGACCGATATTTTAGCGATGATCACGGCCGGGATCAGCCAGAACAACCCGGGTGTGAAGATCAAATAAGTGATCAGCAGCCGCTCGATCATCCCGTCCCAATCCAGCGCGAACTTGTCTTTTTCTTCAAGTAAAAAATTTTTCAGATAAAAGATCAAAAAAGCGCCGCCGAAAGCGGAAATCGCGAGTGTGCCGAGAAACTGCCACATGAATTAAATATAGCGGATAGAAAAAGAAAAAGCAAGGCGGCCGAAAAGGCCGCCTTGCTTCAATGAAATTGTTAGGTAGCGCTTAGAACGCGAAGCCGAAATCGGCGTAAGTCGAATTGTTCTTGCTGTTTTTATTATCGATCATGGCGGTGACATTTAAGCCGAGCCCAAAGCTGACCCCCAGACCGTAAGTGGTTTGAGATATCTCGCCGCCGGCCGGGCCACCGGAAACCGTCCCGCCCCTGACGGCGATCAGGCCGCCGAGAACCGGATACTCAACTCCCAGATGGGTCAGCGAATAAGCGGGATAAGCTGTTGATGGGGCGCCGGAAACTACGGCATAAGAATAACTCGCGACACTATCAATGTCGGCTGCAACTTTTAAATTGATGACCGGGATGACGGTAGAAGCGCTGATAACTGTGGTCGTCGGCCTGGGCAGGTCATTGACGTCTGTTTCGACCGGGGTCGTGGTTTCGGATGTGCCGGTAACGGGATTAATTGTCGTAACTGATGTTTTGGCTTTTCCCTTTAATGTTTCGCTGATGTCTTTCATGACAATGCCGACCGAAATGGGAACGACCGGCGTATCGATGCGGGCTTTGGCGCCGATATCATAGCCAATTCCGGAATAATTGATATTGAGATTGCCGCTGGTGGTGCCGGAAACTATCGCTTCGGTTATTACGGAATAATTGGCCGATTTAACATTGAAGCCCAGATCGATCCCGGCGGGGAACATCGGGAGCGAAAAACCGTGCCCCAGTGTCAGGACGCCCTCATAGGCCGCCCAGCCGTTCAGAGTGGTGCCGGTCAGAGTGCCGGCGGTTGGTTTAGTAAAAGCTAAATTTCCGACGGGAATAACGCTTATCCCCAGATTGGCGATATTGAGCCCGACAATGGCATTGATGCCGCCGTTGACATCGATCGTCTTATTGAAATTGTCGACCAGAAACTTTGAAGGATCAGATGAGTTCCCAAAAGTGGCCATCAAGTCGTTTAATCCCTTGGTGGCGGCTCCGGCCCCGATCTTTAAGCCAAAGGTCCCAGCATGTACGATCCCGGCGGGATTGTAATAAGCGGCGGTGATGTCGTCAACAATAGAGGCACCGGCGCCTCCCATCCCCGAATATTTTCCGCCAACGCCTATCGGCAATAAGCCGGACTCGATCGCAAAAACCGACGAAACCAGAAGACCCAGCAGCAAGGCGGCTATTAATATCTTTTTCATGTGTCCCTCCTAAGAAAATGTGGATAAATTTTACCACGGGCAGTTGATTTGTCAAGCCGGCTGTGCTAAAATTACTATATTCATGCCAAAAAAAGCAAAACGTAAACGCGGTTTGCTGGTAGTGATTTCCGGCCCCTCCGGGGTCGGCAAGTCAACGGTGGTTCGGCGCCTGTTCAAAATTTATCCGGGCCTTAAGATGTCGATCTCTTCGACGACGCGCCCGCCGCGACCCGGCGAAGAGCATGGGCATCATTACTTTTTCATCACGCAGGAAGAGTTTGACCTCCGGGTCAAACAGAACCAGTTCCTTGAGTGGGCCAAGGTGCACGGCAGTTATTACGGCACGCCCCGGAAGCTCATCGAAGCCGAGCTGTCCAAAGGGGAAGTGGTCGTGCTGGAGGTTGACGTCCAGGGGGCTTCTTCGATCAAGCGGTTCGTCGAAGAAGGTAAGCTGAAGGCCTCGGCGGTCTTCATCTTTCTGATCCCGCCCTCGGTCGACATCCTGGCTTTCCGGCTCAAAAAGCGGAAAACCGAGGATGAGGAGGTAGTCAACTACCGCCTGCGGGCGGCGATCGCCGAGTTGCAAGTCATGGAAAAATACGATTATATCGTCGTCAACGATAAGGTCGAGTCGGCTTCGGAAAAAATAAAAGCAATAATCAATGTTGAAAAAGAAAGGACGTTGTTAAATTGACAGAACTATCGATCGACAATTTGCTGACCAAAGCAAAAAATAAGTTCCTGCTGGTGAACGCGGCGGCCGGGCGGGCCAAACAGATCGCCGAGGGGTCGCTGCCGTACGTGGATAATTTTGATCCGACCAATGCGGTCATTACCGCCCTGCGTGAGATCGCGGCCGATAAGATCAGGATCAAGGTCCTGACCGGTCCGGCTCAAAAGAAGGCGCAGGAGTTGATCCTGGCCGAAGATGTCGAGGCCAAACCGTCGGCGCTGGAGAGATTAGCCAAAGGGAAAAAAGCCCTGGCGCCGGTGAAGAAAGAGAAGAAAAAGAAAAAATAGTTGTTGGGTGGGGGTTATGATGCTGGTTTGGGAATAGGGGCAGGTTACAGGCTATTAGTAAGTTTTTTTCACCAGCAACTTTACCCTTCAACGATACCAGCCTCCTAACCTTCACCCTTACCTGAGTTGCAAAACTTATGCTTAACAACAAAACCATAATTCTTGGAGTAACCGGCGGCATTGCCGCCTACAAGTCAGCCACCATTGTTTCACGGCTTAAAGACCTAGGCGCTGACGTCTGGGTTGTCATGACCAAAGAGGCGACCCAATTAGTCGGCCCTCTGACTTTTCGCACTCTCTCCGGCAATCCAGTTGTGACCGGTCTCTTTGATGAAGAAATTTCTAAAACACCGGTGCCGCACATCGCCCTGGCCGATCAGGCCGATCTCATTGTTATTGCCCCCTGTACCGCTAACCTCATCGGCAAGCTTGCCGGCGGCCTGGCCGACGATGCCCTGACCACGATCGTGCTGGCTTCAAAAGCAAAAAAGCTGATCGCTCCGGCCATGAACTGCAATATGTGGCGCAACGAGGCGGTCCAGGAAAACGTAAACAAGTTAAAAGTTCGGAGTTTTGAGTTCGTAGGCCCGGAAGAGGGCAAGCTGGCTTGCGGTATCGACGATATCGGGCGAATGACCGAACCGGAAGAGATAGTTCAAA
>JAQUOB010000151.1 GCA_028717325.1 Candidatus Margulisiibacteriota bacterium | reverse complement strand
TTTCGTTGCCCGCCACGACCTGGGGATTGGAGCAGTTATCCGTCACCACCGCGAAGCCCGGCCGTATTTTGCCTGTTTCATCCGTCAGCGAAAAATATTTCTGGTTCTTTTTCATCGAAGTGATCAGAACTTCCTGCGGGATATTGATGAACTCTTTTTTGAAACTGCCGAGGTAAGCTTTTGGATTCTCGACCAGGAAAGTTACTTCCGAAAGCAAGTCGGCGCCGATCAGCGCTCGGGCCCCGGCTTTCTTGGCCACGGCCTCAACCTGTTCTTTGATCAGTGCTTTTCTTTCATTCTGGTCAACGATCACTCCCAGTTTTAGCATAGTCTTTTTGTAAGTTTCGAGACTAGAATTTGTGATTTGTTTCGATTTTCGATTTTCGAATTTCGAATTTGTTGAGTAGCGGTGTCCAAAAGTCACATTGCCTGACTTCACCCCGGCCAGCTCAAACTTTACCACCTGTTTATCCAATAAAGCCACGATGGAGTGGATAGGGCGGATGAATTTAAAATCAAGGTTGGACCATCTCATCGCCAGCGGCTGATAAAGTGTAGTGATAATTTCCGGGAAGACGGCTTTGAGCACGTCGGCCGTCAGTTTGCCTTTGCGCACCACTTTGGCATAAACGTAATTGCGATTGTTAACCGTCCGGACGCTCAGCGAATTTACATCGACCTTCTGCGAGCCGGCAAAGCCGAGCGCCGCTTGCGTCGGTTTGCCCGAAGCGTCAAAAGCGACTTCCGCCGACGGGCCCCTGACCTCATCCGTCTGGTCGTTCTGTTTGGCCGGCAGGCCCTCTATAAAAAGCGTCAGGCGTCGGAATGTACCAACGGTGGCGATGTGCGTGAATGTCAGCCGTTCTCTTTTAAGCTTTTCTTCGGCTTTCAGCTTCAGGTCCTTGAGGAATTCCGGCATGAACCGGGCCGGAATTTCTTCGCAGCCGATCTCGAGCAAGGCGTTCAAAGGTTTAGAAGTTTTTGGCATTTTGTCCTTCCACGTAGAGCTTGGCCGCGGCCCGGGCCATCTTCCTGATCCTCAAGATGTAGGTCATGCGCTCGGAAACGGAAACGGCGCCGCGCGCGTCGAGAATATTAAAAGAATGCGAGCATTTTAAAATATAATCGTAGGCGGGGATGACCTCGCCGCTCTTTAACAGCCGCAGGGCTTCCTTTTCATAAATGCCAAAAAGGAGTGAGACCGCTTCGACGTCTGCCGTCTCAAAATTATATTTTGATTGTTCCCGCTCCTGCGGCAGGTAGATGTCGCCGTATTTTACCTTGTCGTTCCATTTAATATTATAGACGTTGTCGACTTTCTGGATGAACATGGCGATCCGCTCGAGGCCGTAGGTGATCTCGACCGAGACCGGTTTGCAGTCAAAGCCGCCGCACTGCTGGAAATAGGTGAACTGCGTGATCTCCATGCCCTCCGCCCAGACCTCCCAGCCGGTGCCCCAGGCACCCAGCGTCGGCGATTCCCAGTTGTCTTCTACGAACCTGACGTCGTGTTTGGCCGGTTCAATGCCGAGCGAACGAAGTGAGTCGAGGTACTTATCCTGAATATCGAGCGGCGAAGGTTTCATGATGACCTGATACTGAAAGTAGTGGAAAAGACGGTTAGGGTTCTCCCCGTAGCGTCCGTCGGTCGGGCGCCTGACCGGGTCGATATAAGCGACATTGTGCTCTTTGGGCCCGAGGACGCCGAAGAAAGTGGCGGGGGACATCGTGGCGGCCCCTTTTTCCACATCATACGGCTGGCGGATGACACAGCCTTGGTCCGCCCAGAAGGCGTTCAACTGCGCCGTGATCTGCTGGAAATTAAGCGGTTTCACGAGAGTGATTATAGCACGCACTCCGGCCGGCTGAAAGGGGAGAAAGAGTTGAGCGCTTGCTTGACGGCACGATTGGCTGAAATATGTCAATGATCCGGACGAAGATAATGTAGATGGCGATTGAGAACCGGATCAGAAATTTTATCGGCGGGCTGCAAGGCCATATTTTGGTCTGCCACCATTTGACCTACGCGCTGTCAAGCTTTGTGCGCGGCCGTGTGACCGTGCCGACCCTTGAAGAATCGACCGTTTTTGGCCAGGAGCTCGAAGCCGTCTGCCGCTATCTTCACCCCTGCAAGATCAGAGAACAGATCCCGACCAACCTCTATGATGTTTTCGCCTTTTTAAAGAACAATGGCGAGATCGGACACTCGACCATTGTGATCGATCATGAAGCAAGCAAACCGGATAAAGTGGTCGATATCAATGTTTTGAGCGGTGAGATATTATTCACTCCTGTTCAAAAACTGGCTGAATTCTGGGGAAATTTTGGCCCCGCTTTTTTGATCCCGGCAAATATTGTCGGGTACTTGATCGAAAATGTCGAGCACGATGTTGGATTAGAACCCGATCAGTGTAATTTGCGGGTCTCCCTGGGAAGAAAAGGCCGTCGTTGATCGATTCGTCAAATCTTGACGAGGGGCCGATCTATTTATTGTTTATAGTGCAGGGCCGCAAGTCGGACTTGGGGGTTATTTCGACCGTCAGCGAGGTTTCGACCGGCTCGTAGAAGAACAATTCTATTACAAAATTTTTCGGCAGAATGCATTGATTATGATAGCCAGTATGATCGATCGTCACATAGTTATTATTTGCCTGATTTGTCCTTAACAAACTTAAGGAATCGATTTCCTCCCAGCAGCAGTTAGCTCTTTTCTCATTTTCCTTCGGCTCGGGATTATATAATCTTATTCCCAGGATAATATAATTATTATTTTGTGCAACCGGTTTTATCCAGCCGTTGACCCGCAAGCTGAAGGCCTTGGTCGGGATCTCTCCCGGAGTGATCCGAAAAACCGGATTGGACGGCACTCCATCGATCGTTCCCAGCGCAAAGCTCCTGGGCTGGCATCGGCCCTCGATCAAAACAGCCCGGCCGCCGTAAAAAGCCTCGACTTGTGGTGCGGTTGCCTGACTTGCCGCGGCCGCCGGTTTGGCGCCCCGGACGCAGGAGAGCGAAGCGAGTCCCAGGGCGGCTATTGTGGCTGTCCTCCAACCGATTCTTGCTGATCCATTTATGTTCATGATTATTTAGCTACGACCAGAATTATCCCAAATTCGGCCGGATTGACGATCGTCGGTTTTTCCGTGTAAGTTATGCCTCCGTTGATCGTGCCGTAAAGGCGGACATGAGTTTCTGTTTTGCCCCCCTTGCCGTCTTCTTTGATGACGGTCAGCTGCGGGTCGGTTTGGGTGGCGAGAGAAGTGATGCCGCCACCTTTTAATTTATTTCGAAAACCAGCCAGGTTCGGTGATTCCAGGATTTGGCGGGCTTCCGCCGGGTATAACAAGCGCACCTTAAAACCAGTGACACGGCTTAATTCCTCGGTGAGCTGTTGGTGTTTTCCCAGATCGGTCAGACCGGCAATAAAGCCTTTTTTATTAACGAGTTCCGCCAGGTTAACATTTAATTGCGCGCCGCGCAGCCGGGCGGTCATTCGTAGCGCCACGATCTTTTCCTGTCCAGACTTGTTTAATGAGACGGTCAAGCCAAGATCGGCGGCTGTCCAGGGCCGCAGACCGCATTTGTGGAGACCCGGACCTTTGGGACCAGATATCCTTGCAGCCATTGTTTTTCCAACCATTGTTTTTCCTCCTAAAATAAATTACTTCGACAATAGAACGTCGGGCTTGCCTTAAAATCCCGGCAAAGCTATAATTCTATCGAGGCGTTCCAAAGGAAATTTCAGTATTTTTTATGCTTAAGCTCTATATCAAGAAAGTCGTTGAAGGCCATAATCTGACCCGCGAAGAGGCGGGCCTGGCGATGGACGCCATTATGCAGGGCAATGCCACTCCCTCG
>JAQUOB010000150.1 GCA_028717325.1 Candidatus Margulisiibacteriota bacterium | reverse complement strand
ATCATGACGGTCGAAGACCCGATCGAATACCAGCTGCCCGGCATCAACCAGATCCAGGTCAATGCCAAATCCGGCTTAACCTTCGCGCGCGGCTTGCGCAGTATCCTGCGCCAGGATCCCGATATTATTATGATCGGCGAGATCAGGGACTTGGAAACAGCCAGGATCGCGATCCAATCGGCGCTGACCGGCCATCTGGTTTTTTCGACTCTCCACACCAATGACGCACCCTCGGCCGCGACGCGCCTGATGGAAATGGGAATAGAAAAATACCTGGTTGAGGCGACCGTCATCGGCGTGGTTGCCCAGCGGCTGGTGAGAAAAATTGCTCCGGAGGGCTATAAAGGCAGAACGGGTATATATGAAGTTATGGCCGGCTGCGCTCCGTCCGCCGGCATGAGAACGCTAAAACAAGACGCCGCTTTGAAGGTCGAGCGAGGCGTTACTTCCCGGGAGGAAATTGGCCGGGTTCTCCCGCTGGAAGATTGATGGCCGGAATAATTGTTGTGAGGATGAGTTGTGGGTTGTGAGGTAGGTAGTGAGTTGTGGGTTATGAGGAGGGCGCAAAAAAATGGTTAGAAGTTTTCTTGATTTAGACGTTTATCAGAACTTATATAAGGCGATGGTTACGATTTTGACCAAAGTTGTGCCTAAGCTGCCCAAGGAAGAAAAATTTGATTTGGGCGATCAAATGCGCCGTGCTTGCAAAGCTCCGCCAGCCCTAATTGCCGAAGGCTATGCCCAAAAACATCATAAAAAAGAATGGATAAAATATCTTAATGACTCTATTGGTGAATGCAACGAAATGATTGTTCATCTAAGCTGCGCAAAAGATGTTTATCCTAATTATGTGGACAAGAATCTATGCGAAGAATTAACTAAGGTCTACGATATCGGCGGCAAACAGCTGTATCGACTGGCTGAAAGCTGGAGAGTTGTTCTATAACCCCCGGCCCATTGGATTTGTAAAGAGTGGTGGGGGTGAGTTGTGGGTTGTGAGTCAGGTTATGGGTTGTGGGGATGAGGATGGAACTCTCATAACTCATTCTCACAACCAAACCCACAGCCCACTACCCACAACTAAACCCATATCTCACAACCCACCCTCACAACCATTTTTATTCATTTATCTATTTTCATCGAGCTTAACAAATCGGCCGCCATTCTTTTTATTATTTGAAACAGGTTGCTGATGGCCGATTTGGTGTTCAGGCGGCTGCAGCCGTTACAGCCGTGGAACTTGGTTCGAGGAGAACAGCACGTCTTCGTGGTATCATAAAGACAGCGCGGACTGGGCCCTCTCAACTGGGCCCGCTCAAGCTGACTGGAGCTGCTCATTTCTTCAATTCGAAAATCCATCTCCCTTATTTATCGATTTTTCTTTTGCAAAATTGCAGGCGACTTTAGAAATTACCCTATCCTTGCTATACTTTAGCCATGATAATTTTGCGGGTTATACACACCGGCTTTCTTTTTCTGCTGGTTTTCATCAGCTATTTCGTGGGGCTCGTCATCACTTTTTGCTTTCTCCCTTTCGTCAGGCCAAAAACCCACCTCTTCCAGGCCGCCGCTCACTACTGGTCGAGATTTATCGCCTTCTTTTCGGGCATGAAAGTAGAAACGTTTGGCCTGCAAAATATTCCGCCCAACAAACCGCTGATCCTCGTCGCCAATCATCAGGGCGCGGCGGATATCCCGATCCTCCTGGGTTATTTGCCGGTCTATTTCCGCTTTGCCATCAAAAAAGAGCTGTTCAAGGTCCCGGTTTTCGGTTGGTACCTGCGCCAGGCCGGATATTTTTCGATCGATCGGGAGGCTGTCCTCTCCGCTTATAAGACCCTGGAGAAGATAGTGGAAATATTAAAATCGGGCGAATCGGTCATGGTCTTTCCGGAGGGGACGCGCAGCCGCGACGGCTCGCTCGGCAAATTTAAACGGGGTAGTCTGATGGCAGCGCTCAAGTCCGGGGCGCCGGTCGTCCCGATCGCGATTTCCGGCAGTTACAACATCATGCCGAGGGGGACTTATTTGGTCAATCCCAGCAAGGTCCGGCTTTCTGTTGGGCAGCCGATCTATATAAAAAACGAAAAAGAGTATGACCAGAAGGTCGAAGAGGTCAGAGAGACTATTGCAAGGCTGCTGTCAGCGCATCCTTGATCGAAGCGGCTCCGGCCAGCTTTATTTTTGCCTTCTTTAGCTCTTTCACGTTCGCGGCGGGCAGATAAACTGTTTTAAAGCCTAACTTTTCCGCTTCCCTGACCCTTTGTTCGATGTGGTTGACCGAGCGCAGTTCTCCCGCCAAGCCGATCTCACCGATCGCCATCGCCCCGTGATCGATCAGCTTGTTTTTATAACCCGAAGCGATCGCCAGGGCGATCGGCAGATCGATAGCCGGCTCGACCGTGCGGACGCCGCCGGCGGCGTTGACGTAGACGTCCATCGAAGACAATTTAAAACCCAGGTGCCGCTCCAGCACGGCAATAATGATAGAAACGCGATTGTAGTCGACCCCCGTCGCCTTTCTGATCGGATAAGCCATTTTGGTCGGCGCGACTAGGGCTTGTATCTCGACCAGCAGCGGGCGTGTCCCTTCGATCGCCGCCGTGATGACCGAGCCGGGCGAAGCTTCCGCCCGTTCCGACAGAAACAGCTCCGATGGATTGGCGACTTCGGCCAGCCCGTTCTCCTTCATTTCGAAGATGCCGACTTCCTGCGTCGAGCCGAAGCGGTTTTTGGTCGCGCGCAGCAGCCGGTATTGTTTGTGTTGTTCGCCTTCAAAATAGAGGACGGTATCGACCACATGCTCCAGCACGCGCGGGCCGGCAACCGTCCCTTCTTTGGTCGCGTGGCCGACGATAAAGATCGGGATGCCGGTCGTCTTGGCGATCCTGACGAGGTAAGCGGCGCACTCCCGGACCTGCGCGACGGAGCTGGCCGCCGAGGTAACATCTTCGCGAAACAGCGTCTGGATCGAATCGATGACGACAAAACTCGGCTTGACCTCGTTAATTGAATTTTCTATCGCAAAGAGATTGGTTTCCGGTAAAAGGATCAAATTTTTAGAGAGCGTCCCTAACCGTTCCGCCCGCAGGCGTATCTGTTTAACCGATTCCTCGCCGGAAACATAGAGCACTCTGGACTTTTTAGCCAGGGCCTCGGCCGTTTGCAGCATCATGGTCGATTTGCCGATGCCGGGCTCGCCGGCCACCAGAACAGCCGAGCCGGCCACCACTCCACCGCCCAACACCCTGTCGAGCTCGGCTAAACCAGTCGGCATCCTTTCTTCAATGCGAAAATCCACCTCGGTTATCGGTATTGGTTTTTCTAATTTCGAATTTAGAATTTCAGATTTGTTTCGGATTTCGGATTTAGGATTTCGGATTTGTTCTTCGACCAGAGTGTTCCACTCCCCGCAAGAAGCGCACTGCCCGGACCAGCGGGGAAAGTCCTGGCCGCAGGCCTGGCAGACAAATTTTGTTTCGGGCTTAGGCATGGGGATCGCTACCTTGAGGCGTCCTGAAGTTTTTTCTGGGGTTTTGCTTCGGGCACTATATCCTTGATCTTGCGCGGCTTGCCGGCAAAGACGAACTCATCTTTCTTGATGTCGCCCTTGATCTCCGTGCCGTAGACGAACTTGCCGCGCAGGACCTGGTCCGAAAGGGGGTCTTCGATATATTCTTCGATCGCGCGGCGCAGCGGCCGGGCGCCGAACTTGGGATCATAGCTCTTGCCGACCAGATATTTTTTCGCCTTCGCAGTCAGGGTCAGCAGGAAGCCCTTTTCCTCCAGGCGCTCGTTGACGTCCCGGATCATGATGTCGACTATGGTCTCCAGGTCTTCTTTGGAGAGAGGACGGAAAACGATCGCTTCATCCACCCGGTTGAGGAACTCCGGCCGGAAGCTTTTCT
>JAQUOB010000149.1 GCA_028717325.1 Candidatus Margulisiibacteriota bacterium | reverse complement strand
TTTTCATGGGGATACGGCTCAATGCAAGTGATCTGCATGGCAGCCCCGTTCTTTTTATTTTCGGCCGCCGCCAGGCCGGCGTAATAGGTCGAGACCCCCGACCCTACCTCCAGATAGCGTTTTGGCTTGATCTCCTTGAGCATCGAATATAAGACCAGCGCATCGACTTGGGTATAACCGGGGCCAAAAAGCCGTTTGGAAATATCTTCAAAAGACGGTTGGGACAAAAATTCCGCATAATATTTTGACATCAACATTGATAATCGTTCCTTAAAATCATCAACATTGTATTTAAGGCCGGCTAAAGAGCTCGGCCGGTACCATTTTTTCAGCTCTTTTTTAAGCTCCGGGACGGCCGGCAAGGGAGAATAATAGTCATTGATACGGGCCACGTTATAACCGAACAGCGCCAATAGCTGGCGGCCGGAGAGGACCAAACCTCGCCGAACTGCCCGAAAAACAACTAAAAATAACGGGGGAAATGCCCTTTTAAGTGATTCTTTCATATAAGACGGTTTTATGACGCTAAATTACTACTAAATAATAGCATAATTTTGCCTCCCTGTCCAACCTCCTTAACGTGCGCCCGGCCGATAAACGCATTCTATCCGATCGCTTTTAAGACAAACTCCTTGAACCCTTTAACATAGGCCTCAACATTGCCGCAGAACTTATCTTTGGCGCGCTTTTTGGCCGTGAGTTTTTGCAGCAGCTGCGCTAGCGCCGGAGCATTCCTGACCGGGTAAAAGAAAATGGAATCCCGGAACTTATCGTGATCATCCATCTCTATGGCGCCGCTGCCTTTGGGGATAATCACGCCGCAATCAGAATACAGGCCCTCATAAATCGTTCGTCCGATCCGGGGCCTGTCCTCACCCCTTAGCACATAATCGGAGAGGTAATAGATATTTAGCATATCATCCTCTTCGCCGTGAAAAATTATTCTGCTGTCCCCGGCCGCCGCCTTCTTGCACTCATTAACGTAGCGGAGCGGCCCCGCGCCGACGATCAATAGTCTGGCTTGGGGATCGTTCATCTGCCTGAAGGCTTCGATAATAAAGCCGACCCCTTTTTCTTCGGAGATCAAGCCGATGACGCTAAAAACCGTTTTGCCCTTGTTGTCTTCGGCCAGGGCCGAACGCTGTATCTGGCCTCGAGCTTCGGCCAGGCGCCGCATATCGACCGGATTATTCAGAACTACGCTTTGCCGGAGGGACAGGCCGGCGAACGGTTTTTTAACCTCTTCGTCGATAAAAACAACGCCGCGGGCATTATTTATCCTGGCTTTGATCTCTTTTCTTTCGCCGTCCAGCAATTCTCTGATATGGATGATAAAAGGCAGGCCCGGGTCGATCAAAGGGTTAAGCACCAGCGAATTTAAATGCACAAAAGAATAGCCGTTGCGCCTGGCCAGGGCGTAGAGCCTGGGCCGGTCCCATCGCCACAGGATGCTCTTGATCGCGTCATAAATATAAACGAGCGGCGACTTTTCAAAGGAAGCGACCACGTGTTTGTCGAAGGGAAGATAGTATTGATAGACGTGCCTGACCGCCGGACCGAATTTCTGCTTGATCCTGGCAACGTCGTGCCGGCCAAATAGCCTTTTCGAGACGATGAGATCGACTTCGATCCCGTCCAGGTTGTTAAGCAGCAGCTGAAGACTTTTTGAGGCACCGTAAGCGCTGATATCGTGGGTAATAAACAGCGCCTTCATTCCACCCACGCGTGAAGCATGACCGGCGCCCCGGAATAGGCCTCTATCCCTTTACATTTGATCTTATAGCCCAGAGCCAGATCTTCCAGAAAATTGGCGATCTGCCGGGCATGTTCGACCCGATGATAAGTGGTAATGGCGATCTTGGGCTTGAACGCCTTGATCGTCTTGATCGCGCCGTTGAGCATTTTCAGCTCATACCCTTCAAGGTCGGCCTTCAGGTAGCTGACCGGGAGGCCGCGCTCAAAAAAGAGCTGATCGATCGTCCTGATCTTCACGGTTTCCACATTTTCCACCGCGTCGGTCAGCGAGGAACAGATATCATTTTTTGATATCTTCCCTTCGCCCGCCTCGTCCGATAAGGCATATTGGAGGATCTCCACATTATCAAAACCGGACCGGTTCAATTTGAGCGCTTCAACGAACTGCGACAGTGGCTCGATCGCATAGACCCTTTTGCATTTCTTCGCCGTCAAGAACGTAAACAAACCCTCGGCCGCGCCGCAATCCACCACGACATCGTTGCCGCCGACCCTCGTCTCCGCGATCTCGTAATAGTGCCAATCATCGGGATACAGGCTCTCCGCGACCATCCGGTACAAGGAAAAAAGCGGAATGGAAGCCGGGAAATAAAAAGGAGCTTTGTTCCCCTTGAAAATTATCCGGTAAAATTCCCCTTGCGGCACGATCTCTTTTATCTTTGCCCTGGCCTTTATGGAGCAGGGAGAATCGACCGTTTTCTTGATCAATTCGGCGAGCGATACCCCGTTCCGGCTGCCGGCCAGCCAATGCCTCACGGTTGAAAAGCGTCGAAATATATCTGTGCTCATAGGCCTCCGTCCATTTTCTTTTGGTAGACCGCCGTATAATGCCAGGCCAGCCGCCTGATGCCCGGCAACCAGAGCAACGCCGTATCAACATACAGGACGGCCCACTCCAAAAAAGACGGCAACTTGATCCTATTTTTTAACCTGAACAACCGATAAAAGAGTTCCAAACCGTAATGAATGAATCCGTAAAACAGCCAGATCGGCTGTAATTCCAAAAGTTTAAGACCGTGAAGAGTGGCCAGTTGTTCAAGTTTACGCCTGGTAAAGCCGTCGGCCGCGTCATCCGCCGGCGAATGGGACTTACCCGGCAATATTTTTCTATAGCCGTCCCTGATTATCCCAAAAATACGCAACCACCAGCCGTTGGGCTCGCAACCCAGAATAATATAGCCGCCGGGTTGGCTCACCCTGATCATTTCGGTCATGGCCCGGGCGGCGTCGCAGAGGTGATGAAAGGCCGCGACTATAAAAACGAACTTAAATGTCTCGTCGGCGAAGGGCAGGCTGTGGGCGTCGATGCACGAATAGCTGACCTGCCGATTGTCGGTGTTCTTTTTAACATAGGCCGCCATTTCCGGCGATATTTCTGAAAATACATAGTCCTTAAAAACCGGGTGCCGGCTTAAGAAGAGATTAAGATCAAAGCCGCTGCCGCCAGCCAGCTCCAGTACCCTGGTTTGCCCGTCCGTCCGCTTGACAATATAATCCACGATCCACTGATGAAAAAATAAAACCCGCAAAGAGTTCATCTGCGCCTGTTCCGTAAAATGGCTGACCTGGGAGGCGTGAAAAGCCGCGTCGTTTCTGGTCATTTCGGACATGGCCGCCGGCAGTAGATTATATATCCCTCCCCCATCGGTAAAATTATGGCCGCCAGCACAGACCAGGCCGGCAGCGCCCGCCTTTAAGGCGCTCCGGCAATCGGGACAGATCAATTCCTGGTTAATCATCTCA
Organism: Candidatus Margulisiibacteriota bacterium; assembly: GCA_028717325.1. Classification (GTDB taxonomy): domain Bacteria; phylum Margulisbacteria; class WOR-1; order O2-12-FULL-45-9; family XYB2-FULL-48-7; genus JAQUOB01. The sequence continues at coordinate 413 of JAQUOB010000149.1, read as the reverse complement.
GGCCACGCTCCTTGTTATGAACCGGCGCTTGAGCTGCCTCAAAAAACCGGTCAATCTCTTATGCCAGAGATCATAGGCGGGATAATCATGGTGCAGCTTGATCGGCAAGCTCATTATCCCCTCAAATTCCGCCGCGGACAGGCCGAGCTTCTTTAAAAAATATTCCTTATCTTCCCGGCACCTTTCCGGCGAGCCAATTTGTTCTTTCAGCTGTTCGAGCGCTTCGCTTCGGCTGATCTGCCCGGCAAAGATCAGGCTGGACAGGAAAGCCCGTCTTTTATCGATCCCAAATTTTACGGGCAGGATATATTCCTGGTAAAAGCGGGTGATCCTCGATTCGCCGTGCTTGCCGCCATAATCTTTCCAGCCCAGCTTATCGATCAATAATTCTTTCGCCTTATTCTTGTCGTAAG
>JAQUOB010000148.1 GCA_028717325.1 Candidatus Margulisiibacteriota bacterium | reverse complement strand
CTTTCCTTGCCAAGAAAAAACAATTATTGTATAATCGAATATGCCTGATGACGACCACGGTAAGAAAAAAGACGGAGATCTGGAACGCTATAAGGACCTGCTGGGTGAAGCCGAAGAGGAATGCGCCGCCTGCGGCGGCCACCTCGAACTCGAAAAAGTGAACCTGGAAGATTACCAGGAAGGCAAGCTGTATATGATGGAGGGCGTTCCGGCCTACGTCTGCCAGGACTGCGATGAGATCTGGGTGCCCGAGCCGATCATGGCCGAATTCGAAAAAATGATCGAGACCGCCAAGCACAAGAACGTCGCTTCAGCGAAGGAAAGTCCAAAAGAAATAAAGAAACGGATCAAAAGAGTAAAGGAGAAGAAGTAAAAAATGGATATCGAACTTGGTAAAGCGAAAAAGACCCGGCGGGCTTATGGCTTTGACGAGATTTCACTGGCCCCTTCGATCATCACGATCAATCCGGATGATGCCGATGTTTCGGTCAAGATGGGCGGGATTAAATTTAACATCCCCATCATCGCTTCCGCCATGGACGGCGTCGTCAGTCCTCAAACCGCGGTTTTAATGAGCAAACTGGGCGGCCTCGGTGTCTTAAATCTCCAGGGGGTCTGGGCCAAATACGACGAGGCCGACAAAATCCTGGACAAGATCGCTTCCGTCCCCAAAGAGGAATATGTCCCCTTGATGCAGAAACTCTATCTCGAGCCGACAAAAAAAGAACTGGTCGTTAAAAGGATCAAGGAGATCAAAGCGGCCGGCGGGATCGCCGCGGTTTCTTCCATCCCCCAAGAAGCGCTCGAGCTCGGTCCGATCGCCCGCGATGCCGGCGTGGACATCTTTGTCGTGCAATCGACCGTCCTCTCCACCAAGCACAAATCGACGACCTCCGCGCCGCTTGACCTGAAAAAGTTCTGTACCGAGATGAAGATCCCGGTCCTGGTCGGTAATTGCGTGAGCTATGAGGTCGCTCTGACCCTGATGGGAACCGGCGTGGCCGGTGTGCTGGTCGGCATCGGTCCGGGCGCGGCCTGTACTTCCAGAGGCGTCCTTGGCGTCGGCGTCCCTATGGCGACCGCTATTTCCGATTGCGCGGCGGCCCGCGACGCGTATTTTAAAGAGAATAATATTTACGTTCCCATTATCGCGGACGGCGGGATGGCTGTCGGCGGCGATGTCTGTAAAGCGATCGCTTGCGGGGCTGACGCCGTCATGATCGGCTCCCCGATCGCCAAGTCAACCGAAGCGCCCGGCCGTGGTTTCCACTGGGGTATGGCGACACCCTCTCCGACCCTGCCGCGCGGCTCAAGGATTAAAGTCGGCACTATCGGTTCTTTGAAAGAAATCTTGTTGGGCCCGGCCAAATTTGACGACGGCTCTATGAACCTGGTCGGCGCGTTGAAAACTTCGATGGGGACATTGGGCGCCGCCAATTTGAAAGAGATGCAGCAGGTCGAAGTGGTGATTGCCCCTTCGATCCTGACCGAAGGCAAAGTTTACCAAAAAGCCCAGCAGCTGGGGATGTATAAGTAATGAAACACGACCTGATCGCTGTTCTTGACTTCGGTGCGCAGTACGCGATGCTCATCGCCCGGCGGGTCCGGGAATGCAATGTCTACTGCGAGATCTTTCCCCATAATGTCACCGTCGAAGAGCTAAAAAAGCGCAAGGTCAAGGGCCTGATCCTGTCCGGCGGCCCCGCTTCGGTTTACGAAAAGAACGCGCCCAAGCTCGATCTCAAGATCTGGAAGTCGGGCATCCCTATCCTCGGTATCTGCTACGGCACCCAGTTGATGGCGAAAGACCTCGGCGGCACGGTCAAGCCCGGTAAAAAACGGGAATACGGCCGGACCCCGCTGATCGTTGATGACGAGACCAGCATTTTTGCCGGCCTGCCGAAACAGATCACCTGCTGGATGAGCCACGGCGATAGCGTGGCCAAACTGCCCAAAGATTTTAAACTGCTGGCCCATACCCGGAACACCCCGATCGCCGCGATCGGCGACCCGGCTAAAAAATTGTACGGCGTCCAATTTCACCCCGAAGTCGTCCACACCGAAAAAGGGACCGAGATCATCAAGAATTTTGTTTACGTCGTCTGCGGCTGTCGGCCCACCTGGACGACCAAGAGCTTTGCCGAGGCATCGATCAAAGAAATAAAAGCGACCGTGGGCAAAGAAAAGATCCTTTGCGCCCTCTCCGGCGGCGTCGATTCATCGACCGTGGCGGCGCTGGTCCACAAGGCGGTCGGCAAACAATTGACCTGCATGTTCATCGACCAGGGTTTTATGCGCAAGAACGAAGCCAAGAAGATCGTCGAGGTCTTCACCCGGAGTTTTAAGATAAACCTTGTCCATATCGACGCCGCGCAAAGATTTTACGATAAGCTTAGCGGCGTGACCGACCCGGAAGAAAAACGGCACCGGATCGGTAACGATTTTATCCGGGTTTTCGAAGAAGAAGCCAAGAAATTGGGCAAAATGCCTTTTCTCGCCCAGGGGACTCTCTATCCCGACGTGATCGAATCGGCCGTGCCGGGCTTGACGTCAACGACCGCCGTCCGGATCAAAACCCATCACAATGTCGGCGGCCTGCCCAAAGACATCAAATTCACTCTGGTCGAGCCGCTCAAAAAACTTTTCAAGGATGAAGTGAGAGCGCTCGGCCGGGAGCTGGGCGTGCCCGAAGAGATCATTTCGCGCCAGCCTTTCCCCGGCCCGGGTCTCGCGATCAGGATCATCGGCGAGGTTACGCCTGAGCGAGTCAAGATCCTCCAGGCAGTCGATGATATCGTGGTTTCCGAAGTTAAAAAAGCCGGCCTCTACAAAGAGCTCTGGCAATCGTTCGCGGTTTTGCTGCCGATCAGGACGGTCGGTGTCATGGGCGATAAAAGGACTTATTTAAATACCGTGGCGATCCGTGCCGTGACTTCGACCGACGCCATGACCGCCGACTGGGCCAAACTGCCCTATGATTTGTTGGAAAAATTCTCCAGCCGGATAATCAATGAGGTGCCCGAGGTCAACCGAGTCGTTTACGACATCTCCTCCAAACCGCCGGCCACGATCGAGTGGGAATAGTTTATTTTACTCTGCCCCTGGCCCGCTGATGCTCCTGCCAGGTCTTGGAAAAAATGTGACTGCCGTCGGGCTTGGCCACAAAAAACAGGTAATCGGTTTTGGCCGGATAAACCGCCGCTTTAATTGAATCGAAGCCCGGATTGCAGATCGGCCCGGGCGGCAAACCCCTCACTTTATACGTGTTATAGGGCGATTTGACGGATAATTGGTCGAGATAAACGATCTTGCTTGGCCTCTCCAGAGCGTATTTGACGGTCGGATCGGCTGCCAGCGGCATACCGATCTTTAAGCGGTTATAAAAGACCGACGCGATGATCGGCCGCTCCGCCGGCTGCTTCGCTTCTTTTTCCACGATCGAAGCCAGCGTCAGGATCTCATGCAGGCTCATCTTTGTGTCGTTTTTCGACCTGGCCCAGAACGGCGAAACTATCTCTTCGAATCGCCCGATCATGACCTCCGCCATCGCTTCGGCCGATGCCTCGGGATAGAATTGATAGGTGTCGGGGAAAAGATAACCCTCAAGCGACTCGGATGAGATGTATTTGAATAAATTCCAATGCCGCTCCCGCAGCGGCGCGGTTATGCCTTCATCAACCAGCCGCTGGAAATCGGGCCAATGGGCAAAGCCGTTATCTTTTAAAATGACCCCCATTTTATAGATCGACGAGCCCTCGGGAAAAGCGACCCTGACCGCTTTGGCCGGCAGTGTTTCACCGGCGACCAATTTATAGATCACGGCCGGCAGCGGCTCGGAGGGGGAAAAACTGTATTCACCGGCTTTGATCCGGTTCTCCAAATTGAATAATTTGACGATCAAAAGAAACGGGCTGTAAGCCGGCAGTGCCCGGCCGTTCTTTAA
>JAQUOB010000147.1 GCA_028717325.1 Candidatus Margulisiibacteriota bacterium | reverse complement strand
GCCTGGTCAGCGCGATAAAAGCCTCTCTGCTTTCCGCCGTTAAAAAGAAATTTCCCGAGGGTGAGAACCTCGAATGCCGGATCACCGATCAGGGCGAAGTAAAGATCTACCGTATCCTGGAAGACAAAGAAGAGGATGTTACACCGCACGATTTCGGCCGCTTTGCCGCGCAGACAGCCAAACAGGTTATTATCCAGCGCCTGCGCGAGGCGGAAAAGACCGAGACCTTCGATGAATTCACCAAAAAGCAAGGCGAGCTGGTGACCGGTATCGTCCAGCGGCGGGAGTACTCGGGTTACCTGGTCAATCTCGGCCGCTCGGAGACGGTTTTGGTGCCGCAGGAAATGATCCCGGGCGAGATCCTGCGCGAAAAAGACCACGTAAAATTTTATCTTGTCGAGGTCAAAAAGACCCCTAAAGGACCGCTGGTCGTCATTTCCCGCTCTCATCCGAACCTGATCAAAAAGCTGTTCGAAATGGAAGTCCCGGAGATCAAAGAAGGGGTGCTTGAGATCAAGGGCATTTCGCGCGAGGCCGGCAAGCGCACAAAGATCGCCGTTTTTTCCCACGATCCCAACGTCGGCGCGGTCGGGACCTGCGTCGGCCACATGGGACAGCGGATACAAAATATAGTTCGTGAGATCGGGCCGGAGCGGATCGACATCGTCGAATGGAGCGATAATCCCAAGACCTTTATTTCCAATGCTTTAAGCCCGGCCAAAGTCCAAAAGGTTGAATTGAACGAAGCGGAAAAGACCGCCAAGGTCTGGGTCCAGGAAAAAGAGCTTTCCCTGGCTATCGGCAAGGAAGGGCAGAACGTCCGCCTGGCGGTCAAGCTGACCGGCTGGAAGATCGATCTGTTGTCGGCAGAGGGAGAAAAGAAAGCCGAACCGAAGAACGTAAAAAGTAAATACAAAGTGCATGAGCTGGCCAAGGAAATGAACATTTCGAGCAGCGACCTGATCGCTAAATTAAGGGAATTGGGCTTCTCGGTCAAAGCCGCCAATTCGACCGTCCCCGAAGACGCGATCGATAAATTGGAGATCCCGGCCAAAACAGAACCGGAGGCGGAAACAAAAAAGGATGAGTAAGATAAAAGTCAGCGATCTGGCTAAAGAACTTAAGATCACTTCCAAAGAGCTTTTGGCGGCGTTAAAAGACCTGGGCGTGGCGGCCAAAACCGGCGCTTCGTCGATCGATGAAGAGTCGGCCAAGATGGTCGTCGAGTTGCTAAAGCCCAAAGCAAAAGCGGAAGTTAAACCCGCTCCGGCCGAAGTCAAACCGGCTCCTGTTGCGCCGCCGGCGCCGGTTGAGCCGCCAAAACCGGCCAAAGCCACCGGGCCCGTCATCGATACCGACGACATCTCCGTCAAAGACCTGGCGGATAAGATCCAAGTCAAATCATCCGACCTGATCAAAGAATTGATGAGAAAGGGGATACTGGCGACCATTAACCAGCGGATCGCCGCCGAAGTGGCTAAAGAAGTGGCGACAACGCTCGGCAAAGAAGTCGTGATCCAGACCGAAAGAAAAGCGGCCGCGGCACAGCACGAGATCAAGATCGAAAGACGAGCCCTGCGGCCACCGGTCGTTACTGTCATGGGCCATGTCGACCACGGTAAAACTAAGTTATTGGATGCCATTCGCAAAACCAAAGTGGCCGAAAAAGAGGCCGGCGGCATCACCCAGCACATCGGCGCTTATCAGGTCACGGTTAACGGCCGAAAAGTAACATTCCTCGATACGCCGGGCCACGAAGCATTTACTTCTCTGCGCGCCCGGGGCGCCAAAGTCACCGATATCGTCATCCTAGTCGTGGCGGCTGATGACGGCGTCAAGCCGCAAACGATCGAAGCCATCAACCACGCCAAAGCGGCGGGGGTGCCGATCATTGTGGCGATCAACAAGATCGATAAACCGGAAGCTAACCAGGACCGCGTTAAGACCCAGCTGGCCGAGTTGGGCCTCCAGCCGGAAGAATGGGGCGGGCAGACCGTTACCGTCGGCGTTTCTGCCAAAGCCGGCACCGGGATCGAAGAGTTGCTGGAGATGATCCTCCTCTTAGCCGACGTCCAGGAGTTGAAAGCCGACCCGAACGCCAACCCAGTCGGCGTGATCATTGAATCCCGCATCGATAAAGGCCGGGGTCCCGTCGCGACGGTCCTGGTCAAGAACGGCACCTTAAAGATCGGCGATATTTTTACCTGCGGCAGTACTTCCGGCAAGGTGCGCGCTTTGCTGACCGACACCGGAGCGAGAATGGAAAAAGCCGGGCCCTCAACACCGGCTGAAGTATTGGGTTTTCTTGAAGTCCCTACGCCGGGCGATCTGTTCGAGGTTAAAAGTTCAGAAAAGGAAGCCAGGCTGCTGGCGGAGCAGAGAAAAGAGATCCAATCGAAAATCCTGCGCGGTAAAGTCGTCTCGCTGGAAGATTTCTCCAAACTGGTCAAAGAAGGCGAGGGACAGGACCTCAATCTGGTCATTAAAGCGGATGTTCAGGGGTCGCTCGACGCGATCATCCAATCGCTGACCGATCTCAAGGTCGGCAATATCGGCGTGCACATCATTCATAACGGCGTCGGCTTTATCAACGAGTCGGATGTCATGCTGGCCAAGGCCTCCGACGCGATCCTGATCGGTTTCAATGTCGGGCTGGAAGGTTCGTCCGAGAATTTGAGCTCGGTCGAAGGGGTCGAGGTCAGGCAGTACAATATCATTTATAAGTTGATCGACGACGTCAAACTGGCCATGGAAGGCATGCTGGAGCCGGTCTATGAAGAAGTCGTGACCGGCCACGCCGAAGTGCGCCAACTCTACAGCTTTTCCAAAGTCGGGGCGATCGCCGGTTGTTTTGTGACCGACGGCAAGATGGTCCGCGGCTCGGGTATGCGCATCTTCAGGAACAAAGAAAAGATCTACGAAGGTAAACTGGAATCGCTCAAGCGCTTCAAAGAGGACGTCAAATCGGTGGAAACGAACTTTGAATGCGGCATCGCCATCCCCGGCTACAACGATTTTAAGGCCGGCGATATCATCGAAACGTTCGAAGTGAGGGAAAAACCTCGAGGCAAATGACCAGACAGGAACGAATTGAAGAGCTGATCCGCCAGGAAGTCTGCGAAATATTGCGAGCCAAAGTATCCGATCCCCGCGTCGGTTTTGTCAGCGTGACCGGAGTTGATATCTCGCCCGACCTCGAGAACGCCTACATCTATGTCAGCATTCTGGGTGATGAAAAACAAAAGCAGGAAGCCATCAAAGGCCTCTATTCGGCTACTAAATTCATCCGCGGCGAGCTCGGTAAAAGGCTGGAGCTGCGCCTGACGCCAAATATTCGCTTTTTCCGCGACGACTCGCTGGAGCGGGGCAGCCGCGTCCTGAGCTTGATCAACAAACTGGAGAAAGATGAAAAAGTCCTGCCAAGAAATAAAAAGCGCGCTAAAAAACGTTAGATCGGCGATCATTGCCACTCACGTCGACCCCGACGGCGACGCCATCGGCTCGATGCTGGCTTTGGGGATGGTGCTGGAGCAGCTTAAGATAGAGGTCTTTTATTATTCCCATGATTCGGTGCCCAAAATTTACAGGTTCCTGGCCGGCGCTGAAAAAATAAAGCGGGAAATAACCGACTTTCATCATTTTGACGCGGCCTTTGTCGTCGACTCATCCGACATCTCGAGGATCGGCGACCGGATCGACCTCAAAAAGCTGGCACCGAAGATCATCAATATCGACCATCATCCCGATAACACCCGGTTCGGGGATATCAACTGCGTCATGAAGACCTCCAGCGTGGCCGAGCAGATATACGACATGGTCAAGTTCTTAAAGATCAAACTGGACAAAAAGATCGCCGATTGCCTCTACACCTCGATCATCACCGACACCGGCAATTTTCGCTACGACAACACGACGGCAAAAACTTTCCTGATCGCGGCCGAACTGATCAA
>JAQUOB010000146.1 GCA_028717325.1 Candidatus Margulisiibacteriota bacterium | reverse complement strand
TGGAAGCGCTGGCGGCAAGCGTCAAACAGAACGTCAAGGCGGTGGTTATGATCGGCGAGGCCGCGCCCCGTTTTTCGGCCGCTCTGAAGACGGCGGACTTTGACGACGTCCATCAAGCCGGTTTTTCCCTGGAGATGGCGGTTAATAAATCATATTCGCTGGCTTCGGCCGGAGATATCGTGCTGCTCTCGCCGGCCTGCGCGAGTTTTGATATGTTCAATAATTATGAAGAAAGAGGACGGGCGTTCAAAGAACTATGCCGAAATCTAAAAGCTTAGATTATATTTTCCTGTTCGTCGTACTGGCTCTCTCGGCCGTCGGCACGATCATGGTCTTTTCCGCCAGCCCGACGCTCGGGCTCAGGCTCGGCGACGGGTTTTATTTCATCAAAAGGCATCTCTTTTATCTTTTGCTGGGATTTTTGGCGCTCTATTTTGGTTTCCGGCTCGATCTCGAACTGTTGAAAAAAAGGGCCGGAATTATTTTTGTAGTATCGCTCGCTCTGCTATTGCTTGTCTATGTCCCCGGTGTCGGCCGGAAAGTGCTGGGCGCTTCGCGCTGGATAGAGTTGGGCATCCTATCGTTCCAGCCCTCGGAGCTGATGAAATTTACCACGCTGCTTTACATGGCGAATCTATTGTCCGCCCGGCGCGGGAAGATCGGCGATTTCTTTCAGGGCTTTGCCCCGCCGATCCTATTGCTGGCCGCCGTTTCAGCGCTGATCGTCAAACAGCCGGACCTGGGCACGGCGCTGACGATCACCGCCGCTTCTTTTATTATGCTGTTCGCGGCCGGGGCCGAGCTCTGGCACCTGGGCTTGATCGGCGCCCTCGGCATACTGGGGATAACGGCGATATCGATCGCCAGCCCATACCGTCTCAGGCGCCTGCTGGCCTATCTTGATCCTTGGAAAGATCCCCAGGGCATCGGTTTTCAGATCATTCAATCGCTTTTGGCCGTGGGTTCGGGGGGGCTCCTGGGTCTGGGGTTGGGCGCCTCGAGACAAAAATATTTTTATCTGCCCCAGCAGTTTACCGATTTTATTTTTGCCATCCTGTGCGAGGAGCTGGGCTTTATCGGTGGGGTGGGTGTTGTCGTCTTATTCGGTCTCTTTGCGGCCAGGGGGTTGAAGATAGTGCTGGCCACCGCCGATCCGTTCAAAAATCTGCTGGCGGTCGGCCTGGTCGCCTGGATCACCGTCCAGGCCCTGATCAACATCATGGTCGTGGTCGGCCTGATACCGACGACCGGCATTCCCCTGCCGTTCATCAGCTACGGTGGAACAGCGACCATCGTTAATTTTTTTGCGGCCGGCGTAATACTCAATATTTCCCGGCAAACCAAGGCAGGTTAAAGTGAGAATTGTAATTGTTTCGGGCGGCACCGGCGGACACATCTATCCCGGCCTGGCCATTGCCGATGAGATCAAAAAGCGGGCGAACAACGCCGAGATACTTTTTCTGGGCAGCGGGGAGGGGTTGGAAAGCGACGTGGTCACGCAAGCGGGCTATCCGATCAAGTTGATCAGGGCGCGCGCCCTGTTGCGCAAACTTTCTTATAAAGCGATCTCGGCTCCCTTTGTTTCCCTGATCGGTTTTTTCCAGGCCCTGGCCATTCTGAAAAAGTTTTCTCCCGACGCTTTGGTCTCGACCGGCGGCTACGCCAGCCTGCCCGTTGTCCTGGCGGCCAGAGTGCTCGGAATCCCGATCTTCATTCAGGAGCAAAATGTTTTGCCCGGCTTTACCAACCGGCTTTACGGCCGTCTGGCCAAAAATGTTTTTCTCTCGTTTGAGGGCTCAAAAAAATATCTCAACGGTATTGTGACGGGCAACCCGGTGCGGCGCCGGATACTCGAGGCCGACAGGGAAAATTCGAGACGTGGGCTGGGTTACTCTCCCGGCAGCCGGGTGATCCTGATCATGGGCGGCAGTCAGGGAGCGAGAAGCATCAATGAAACGATCAAGCAGACAATGGAGAATCGAGCTTGGAACGCGGAACGCGGGGAGATGCGCATATTGCACATTGTCGGCCGGCGCGACTGGCCGCGATTTAGCGATATCAGGTGGGACGGCTATCAGGCGGTTGAATACCTGCATGATATGTCGGCGGTTTTGGCGGCGGCCGATCTGGTCGTCAGCCGGGCGGGTGCGACCGCGATCGCCGAGTTTGCTGCCCGGGGACTGCCGATGATCCTTGTCCCGTTCCCCTATTCGGCCGAAGGCCATCAGGACCTTAACGCCTCTCTGGTCGAAGCGGCCGGCGCGGGCATAACCGTCAAGAATGATGAGTTTACCCCCGAGAAATTTATGGCGCTTGTTTCGGGCGCGAAGCTTGACCTGGCTGAAATGGGCCGGGCGTCAAAGAAACTGGGTTGCCCTCAGGCGGCCGAAAAGATCGTCGATCTGATCTTGGCAGCGGGAAAAGATAAAAATGGAACTTGATCTGGAAAGAATGAAAAACGTGCATCTGGTGGGGATCGGCGGCTGCGGCATGTCCGGCATCGCCAAAGTTCTTCTGGAGATGGGCTTTAAGGTCAGTGGCTCCGACCAGAAAGAAGGGGTCAACACGATCCGCCTGAAAGACCTGGGGGTCAAAACTTACATCGGGCACGAAAGTTCCCAGATCCGCGATGCCGATATCCTGATCTATTCTTCCGCGGTCAAGCCGGACAACCCGGAGCTTAAAGAAGCCGAGGCCAAAGGGATCAGGATCGTCAAACGGGCCGAGGTGCTGGCCTGGATCATGTCGCGTTCCAAGAACCGGGTCGCCGTGGCCGGCACCCACGGCAAGACGACGACGACTGCCATGACCGCCAGAGTGCTCGAAGCGGCCAAGCTCAATCCGACCTATCTGATCGGCTGCGACATGGACTATGCCGAAGGCAACGCCCGGCGGGGCGACGGGACCTACATCGTGGCCGAGGCCGATGAGTCGGACAGTTCCTTCCTCTGTTATTCTCCGACGATCGAAGTGATCACCAACATCGAGGCCGACCACATGGAGCATTTCGGCAGTATGGAAGAGCTGACCGCGACCTTCGAACGGTTCATGGACTGCCTGTCGCGCGACGGCCTGATCATTATGGACGGGACCGATCCCAACAATAAAAAGTTGATCGAGAGGAGAAAACAAAAGTTCATCACTTACGGCCTCGACCCGGCCATGGAATACAGCGCGAAAGACATGAGCTTCTCGAACTACAGTTCTCGCTTTATCCTCATGAGGGGGAAGCAAGCGCTGGGCGCGGTCGAGCTTTCCGTCCCCGGCTGGCAGAATATTTTGAACAGTCTGGCGGTTTTTGCCGTCAGTTTTGAGTTTGGCCTCGATTTCAATTCGGTCGCTTCCGCCCTGCGCACGTTCGTCGGGGCCCGGCGCCGCTTTTCCACCGTGGGCGAGCAGGACGGCGTGCTGATAATCGACGACTACGCCCATCATCCGACGGAGATCCGGGCGACTTTAAAAGCGGCCCGCTCGGGCTGGCCGCAGAGCCGGATCATTTGCATTTTTCAGCCGCATCGTTTTACCCGGACGATGATCCTCAAGGACAAGTTCGCGGACGCTTTTGACAACGCCGACAAGATCATTATCACCGATATTTATGCCGCGTCGGAAAATCCCATTCCGGGCATTACCGGCAAAACCATTGCCGATCTGCTTGATCCGGCCAAAACTGCCTACGTCCCGAAAAAAGAACAGATCGCCGAACAGCTGGTCAACGAATTGAAAGCGGGCGATATGATCCTGATCCTGGGGGCAGGCGATATTTATACCGTGGGGAAAGAGATACTGGCCAGGTTGAAGATGAAAACATGAAAATACTGCGCAACGAATTATTGAAAAAACATACGTCCTTCCGGATCGGCGGGCCGGCGGAATATTTCTGCTTGCCGAAGACGATCGCCGATCTTCGGGAGGCGCTGCGGTTCGCGCGCACGAACCGATTGCCGATCGCCGTGATCG
>JAQUOB010000145.1 GCA_028717325.1 Candidatus Margulisiibacteriota bacterium | reverse complement strand
ATCAGCTATGAGGGCGGCGTCCTGGAAGATCCGTGGTTCGAGCCGAAAGAAGAGATGTTTTTGCTGACCCAGTCGCCGGAGAAGGCCCCCAACAAACCGGAATACGTTGAGATCGGCTTCACGCGCGGCGAGCCGGTTACGGTGAACGGCAAACGGCTGGCACCGGTCAAATTAATTCAAACCTTGAATCAGATCGCCGGCCGCCACGGTGTCGGCCGGGTTGATATCGTGGAAAACCGGCTGGTCGGCATCAAATCGCGCGGCGTCTACGAAACGCCCGGCGGCACAGTTCTTTACGCCGCCCATCAGGCGCTCGAAACCATTACGCTTGATCGCGACACGTCGCACTTTAAACAGATGATCGCCCAAAAATATGCCGAACTGGTTTATTACGGCCAGTGGTTCACGCCCTTAAAAGAGTCGCTGGACGCTTTTATCGATAAAACGCAGGAGAATGTTTCGGGCGTTGTCCGCCTGAAGCTTTATAAAGGCAACTGCGCCGTGGTCGGGCGAAGATCGGAGCGGTCGCTCTACCGTCCCGATCTGGCGAGTTTTGAAAAAGAGGCGGTTTACGATCAGAAGGATGCTGAGGGATTTATCAATCTTTTCGGCCTGCCGTTGAAAGTTGCCGCTTTACTGAAGAAATAACAGGAGGAAATGATGGCAGAAAAGAATAAGAAAGCGTGGGGCGGCCGGTTCCGCGAGCCGCTGGCCAAATCGGCGGAAGAGTTCAGCAGTTCGGTGGCTTACGATCGCCGGCTCTTTAAACAGGACATTGTCCAGAGCATCGCCTACGCGCGGACTCTCGTTAAGGCGCAGGTTCTCTCCGTCGCTGAATCAAAAAAGATAATCAAAGCGCTCGAAGAGATAATGAGGGGGATAGAGTGGGGCCGGCTCGTGCTCAAGACGGAGCTGGAAGACATCCACATGAACATCGAAGCCCTCCTGATCGAAAAGATCGGCGAGACCGGGAAAAAGCTGCACGCCGGCCGCAGCCGCAACGACCAGGTGGTGACCGACGTCAGGATGTACGTCAAATACGAAGTCACCGAGATCGTCCTCCTGATCAAGCGGCTCCAATCGGTCCTGCTCGATTTGGCGGAAAAACACATCAAAGTCATTATGCCCGGCTATACGCATCTCCAGCGGGCCCAGCCGGTACTCCTCTCGCACCACCTGATGGCCTATTATGAAATGCTGCAAAGGGATAAAGATAGATTTCTGGCGGCCGGCAAGGAAGCCGACGTGATGACGCTCGGCTCGGGCGCCCTGGCCGGGACCGGGTTCGATATCGACCGCGAGGCACTGGCCAAAGAGCTCGGCTTTTCGAAGATATCAAAAAACAGCCTGGATGCGGTTTCCGACCGCGATTTTATCGTCAGCTTTGTTTCAGCGGCCTCGCTTTTGATGACTCATATTTCACGGTTCTCCGAAGAGCTGGTCATCTGGTCGACCTACGAATTTAATTTCGTCGAGATATCCGACCGCTACAGCACCGGCTCATCGATCATGCCGCAAAAGAAAAATCCGGACGTGGCGGAGCTCTGCCGCGGCAAAACGGCGCGCGTTTTCGGCAATCTGATACGGCTGTTGACCTTGCTCAAAGGCCTGCCGCTGGCTTACAACCGCGACCTGCAGGAAGATAAAGAACCGCTCTTTGACACGGCCGATACGGCGAGGGGCGTCTTATCGATCTTTGCCGAAATGCTGGCCACGGTTAAATTTAACGCGGAAGTCATGACGGCGGCCGCGCGCAAGGGCTTTCTGACCGCCACCGACCTGGCCTATTATCTGGTGCGGCGCGGCGTGCCGTTTCGGGAAGCGCATTCGATCGTCGGCAAGATCGTGGCGTATTGCGAAGAATCGAACATGCAGCTGGAGTATCTTTCCCTGACCCAGCTGAAACAGTTTTCTCCGGCGTTCACCTACGATGTGACCCGTGTTCTTTCCGCGGAAAGCAGTATCGCCAGCCGCGATATTACCGGCGGGACCGCGGCCAGCCGGGTGAGAGAGGCGATCAAGCGTGGCCGAAAAGACCTTGCTTCTAATAAAGCCTGACGGGGTCGCCCGCGGGTTGATCGACACCATTATTAAAAGAGTTGAAGCAGCCGGCCTGAAGGTCGAAACGAAAAAACAGATCACTTTGACCGGAGAACAGGCGGCAGAACTTTACCGGCCGCACCTCGGCAAGCAGTTCTATCCCGGCCTGGTCAAGTTCATATCTTCGGGACCGGTCATGGCCTGCATCGTTTCGGGCGAGCAGGCGATCAGCCGCCTGCGCGCGCTCATGGGCGATACCGATCCCCTGGCGGCCGAGCGGGGCACCATCCGGGGCGATCTCAAAGAAATGGCCGTCATCAATGAGGATGGGATCATCAAAAATCTCGTCCACGGCTCGGATTCTTTGGAATCGGCCGCCCGGGAAATGCCCATTTTTTTTAAATGAAACGTCCGATCTTTGTTTTATTTCTTCTCTGTTTATTTTGCGGGCTTGCCCCGGCCGCTCAAAAATATGAGCTTGAGGAGCCCAAAGACACCGTAGCTGATTACGCGCAGGTAGTTGAGCCGGCGGCGGCGGCAAAAGTCGTGACGCTGTCGGCCGACCTCAAACGCATCACCTCGATCAATTTTAAGGTCCTGATCATCCGCCAGCTGCCGCCGGGCGTCGATGCCGAAACTTACGGCCGGCAGATCTACGAAAGATGGGACCTCGGCCGGACCGACAAAGGGGAGGAGCGCGGAGTGCTGCTTTTTATTTCGGTCATCGACCGCCAGGCGAAGATCATAGTCGGCTCCCGGGTCAAATATCTTATGCCGGCTGATGTGGAAGAACAAATAGAGAACGACGTTAACACCGATCTGGCCAGAGGGAAATTTTCCGAAGGCATGGGTGCCGGTGCCGCGGCGATCTCGGGGCGGCTCCTGTCGGAATGGAATGAAAGCCGCCTGCTGGTGGGATCGGCCGGCGGCTGGCAAACAATTTCCTTAACCGTTTTTGCTTTATTTTTGGCTTCGGTGATCTTGCCTTTCCTGCTGCGCGGTTCTTTCCTGATGGGCGCCGCCATTTTTGCCGGGGGTCTTTTGGGCTACATCTTTTTAGGCTATATCGGACTGGTGCTCTGCGCCGCTCTGGGCTTTTTCTTGGGTTACGGAAGGAGAATATAAAATGAATTGGACATTTAAAATTGGGATTTGTTTGACGGTTGGGTTTTGTTCTTTGGTTATTGGCTCGAATAGTTTCGCGGCCGAACCCGTCTTTCCCGCTTACTCCGGTTTTGTCAACGATTACGCCGGAGTGCTGAACGCGGCGGAAAAAACCAAGCTGGAAGGGCTCTGCCGGGACCTGGAAGCAAAAACATCGGCCGAAATGGCGATCGCGATCGTTTCGGCGGTCGCGCCGCTCGATTCCAAAACTTACGCCGTCAAGCTGTTTGAGAAATGGCGGATCGGCAAAAAGGGAAAAGATAACGGTCTCCTGATCCTTTTGGCCATGGACGAGAAACGGATCGAGATCGAGGTCGGTTACGGCCTTGAAGGATCGATCAACGACGCCAAAGCCGGCGCGATCCTGGATAAATATGTCGTGCCTTACTTTAAGCAGGGTCAGTTTGGCGAGGGCTTGTATAACGGAGCAGTGGCACTGGCCGACGAAATAGCCAAGACGGCCGGCCAGGAGCTGGGCGGCCAATACAAACCGGCCGCCGGCCAAAAAGACGACAGCGGTTTGAACGATATGCTTATCACTATCGCGGTGATCCTGATCGCGGTTTTTTCGATCTTTTTTTCCGGTTTAATGGCTGGCATAGTTGGCGCGATCATCGGCGGGCTTTTTGGCGCCTTTATCTGGGGACCGGTCGGCGGAATCATTGGAGCTCTCATGGGTTTTGTGGTATCATATTTAAGATTTTTTAACGGGAATTGGGGCAGTTGGGGCGGTGGGATGTTTAGCGGTGGGGATTTCGGAGGCGGAGGCGATGGCG
>JAQUOB010000144.1 GCA_028717325.1 Candidatus Margulisiibacteriota bacterium | reverse complement strand
GGTCGTTCCTGACCGGCCTCTCGATCGGGGTGGCGGTGATGATCGTGATCGTCCTGTGGACATTTATTTCCGGCGTGTTGAACGATATGTTCAATAATTATGTGACCGCTTCGGTCGGCCATGTCCGCGTGATGAATTCCGAATATTTGAGGCGCGAGACCATGCTGCCGCTTAGTTCTTCCGTCTACAACTACGGCCCGATCATCAAGTCGCTGGAAAATAATAAAGAGGTGCGGCTGGCGACCGGGCGGATAAAATTTGGCGTTCTGATGGACGTCAAAGGCAGGAACAAGCCGATCATCGGGGTGGGGATCGATCCCGCGCGCGAGGAAGCGGTGCTGGCGCTCTCAAAAAAAATGGTTGACGGCCGGGTGATCGTCGCGGGAACCAGAGAGACCAATATCGGTGTCGGTATGGCCAAGGAGCTGGGGCTCAAGACCGGGGACACCCTGACCATTATCACCCAGACAGCCGGCGGGTCGCTTTCCGGAATGAACTTGAAAGTCGCGGGGATATTCAACCTGGGGGTGGGAGCCATTGATAAACGCACGTTCTACCTCCCGCTGGACCAGGCGCAATACCTGCTTGATATGGACAATCGCGTCACGGAGATATTCGTTCTTCTCAATCGGCCGGCTGAGGCCGTTAAATTCTCGACGGAAATAAAAAAAGACATGCCCGCGGGGCTGACCGCCGTCCCCTGGCAGGAAAACGGCCTGCTTTATTTTATGATGACGGCGGCGCGGGGCATCTACGCCGTTATCTATGCCTTTATACTGGTCCTGGCCAGCTTCACTATTCTAAACACCATGTTCATGGCGGTCTTGGAAAGGACAAAGGAGATCGGCATGATGAAGGCGCTGGGGATGAGGGAGGGCGCGGTTGGCCGGCTGATCGTGCTCGAATCGATGATCCTCGGTTTTTTGGCGAGCTTTGCGGGCGCCGCCTTTGGCGCGATCTTCAGTTATTATATAAGCGTGGTGGGGTTGGATTATACGGCGGTGTTCGAGAAAATGGGAACGGTAGAGATACCGCTGCCGAACGTCTATCACGGATTATTCAGCTGGACAACCATTCTGACCGGTTTTATACTCGGAGTAGTGTTAGCGGTCCTGGCGGCAATTTCGCCCGCGCGGCGGGCGGCCAAGCTGGAAGCGGCTGAAGCAATGAGAGAATAAGGAGGCAGCGTTATGGGAGTAGTGCAAATGCAGAATGTGGTCAAAAATTACAAGGTGGGCAAGGTTGAGGTGCCGGCGCTGCGGGGGATCAATCTGTCGATCGAAAAGGGGGATTTCGCGGCGATCGCCGGACCGTCGGGCTCGGGCAAAACGACGATGCTCAATCTCTTCGGCTGTCTCGATAAGCCGACCTCCGGGACGGTCTTGATCGAAGAGCACGATATCATCACCCTTTCGCCCGACCAGCTGGCCGACGTGCGCAACAGCCATATCGGTTTTATCTTCCAGAGCTTTAACCTGATCCCGGTGCTGACCGCCTTTGAGAACGTCGAATTCCCGCTGATCCTGCTCAAAAAAGGCAACGCCAAACAAAGGCGGGACAAGATCATGAACCTGCTGGCCAGTGTCGGCATCGTCGATCTGGCCGGCCGCCGGCCCAACGAGATGAGCGGCGGGCAGCAGCAGAGAGTGGCGATCGCGCGGGCGCTGGTCAAGGATCCGGATTACGTCCTGGCCGATGAACCGACCGCCAACATCGACACCAAAACCGGACATGAGATCCTGGACCTGATGCAGGGCATGAACAAGACGATCGGCACGACGTTCCTTTTTTCGACCCACGACCCGCAGGTGATGGCGCACGCCCGGCGCCTGATCAAGATCCGCGACGGCCAGATCGAGGCGGACGAGAGGATATAATTTGCTGTTCAAGCTGGCTTTTAGGAATGTCTTCCGCAATTTTCGGCGGACGCTGCTGACGCTGTCGGCGCTGGCTGTGGCGATCATGCTCCTGATCATTTTTGATTCGTACTTTACCGGCCTGGACCTCATGACTTACGAAAAGATAATAGATTATGAGACCGCCCATCTGACACTTTGGCCGCTCGGTTACAAGGCAGATATCGACAATTTACCGATCGATAAAGCTTTCGACCCGGCTCCGGTGCTCGCGGTCTTACGCGCCGATCCAATGGTCAAGGCGGTCACGCCCCGGATAAGCTTCCGTGCGACCTTATCGAACGGGATCTACCAGTTGCCGGCAGTCGGCCTGGCGGTCGACCCGGTCCGGGACGAGACCGTCTTTACGATGAAGAAGTCCGTCAACCAGGGTGAATACCTGGTTGGGAGCGAGGAGGCGATAGTGCTCGGTGTCGACCTGGCGAAGGATTTCAATGTCGGTGCGGGCGATACGCTGACCGTCCTTTGCCGGACCAAACATTCGACCTTCCAGGCGCTTGACCTCCCGATCAAAGGCATTATCAGGAGCGACAATTACCAGATCGATGTCAATACGCTGCTCATCCCCTTAAGTTTGGCCCAGCGGTCGCTTGATCTGGGCAACGGCGTGACCGCGATCAATATCCGCTTAAAGGATATCAAGCAGATCGGCGCTTTCCAGAAAAAATACGCCGATCGCTTCCCCGGTCTTGAACTCTGGAACTGGAAGGAAGTGGCGGAAGATGTCGTGGCCCATTCCGAGAGCCACGCTATGATGAAGAACATCATGTTCGCCTGCATCATTATCATCGCGCTGGTCGGGATCAGCAATACCATCCTGATCGCCGCTTTTGAGCGGACGCGGGAGATCGGAATGCTCGGCGCGATGGGGATGAAGCGGCGGCAGATCGTCGGCCTGTTCGTGCTGGAGGGGACGCTGATCGGCGCGGTCGGCAGCGCCATCGGCTGCCTGCTCGGTTTTCTCCTGATGGCTTTTTGGGCGACCCGCTACGGCTTTGATCTTTCATTCGCCATGAAATCGTGGGGGAATGTCGGGTTTAGGACAATGGTGTTCCTGGGCGCCTGGAATGTTGACCTTATTCCCAAGGTCTTTGTTTTTGGCGTAGTAGTTTCCGCGCTGTCGAGCGTCTATCCGGCCTTGGTCGCTTCCCGGATGGAGCCGACTGTGGCTTTGAGGAAAGGCTGACATGGGATTTTTATTAAGACTGGCGATCCGTAACGTTTTCCGCAATACCCGGCGGTCAATGCTGACCGGTGCTTCGATCATGTTCTCGGTGGCGGTCTTGATCATCGCCTGGTCCTTTATCGAAGGGACGGTCAAGGATATGACCGATGCCTATATCCGGTTCCAGAGCGGGCATATCCGGGTCTTGACCGAGGAATTTGCCAAACAGGAGAGGGTGCTGCCGCTGCAATATTCGATCCCCGATTACTTAACAGTTGAAAAGAAGGTTGCCGCTGTCTCCGGGGTCAGGACCGTGACCGGGCGGCTTAAGTTCGGTGTCCTGTTGGATTACGAAGGGAATACCAAGCAGACGCTGGGGATAGGGATCGAGCCGGCGGCGGAGGAATCGATCCTGGAGCTGTCAAAAAAGATCGTCCAGGGGCGAGTTATCCGGAGCGGCACCGACGAGGTCAACATTGGGGTGAACATGGCGCGGGACCTCAAGCTGAAGCTGGGAGATACCCTGACGGTCGTGACCCAGACCGCGTACGGCTCCATGAGCGCCAAGAATTTTATCGTGGTCGGGATCTATAACTTTCAATCGCCGACCATTGACCGTAAGGTTTTCCTGATCCCGATGGCCAGCGCGCAATATCTGCTGGATCTCTCCGGCAGCGCCAGCGAGCTCTTCATTATTACTGACAGCGCCGATCACGCCCGCCGGGCAGCCGTGAATATCGCTGCCGCGCTGGGGCAGGGATTCCGCGTTACGGCTTGGCAGGACCAGGGGGCGATCTATTTCTTCCTGCAGCTGGTCACGTGGCTGTACCTTATTATCCTGATCATCATGGTCCTGCTGTCCGCTTTTACCATCCTGAACACGATGTTCATGACGGTGC
>JAQUOB010000143.1 GCA_028717325.1 Candidatus Margulisiibacteriota bacterium | reverse complement strand
TTGAACACATCGGGTTTAATGCTGATATCGCCGGTAAAAGGATAATCGAGCGCCACGATCGTGAACAGGGTCAGCGCGATCAGCGCCGCCAGCATGGAGGTCATGATCAGCTGGGGCCCGAAATTTTCCGAACCGAACAAAAGCATATAGGCCACCGTGAGCAGGCCGCCAAAGATCAGCACAAAATAAAGGATCGGATGAATGCCGGAGGTGGCGTCGAGCAAACGCTGGCGCCTCGTTTCGCAGGCTTCGTTCAATTTTTTGACCGATTCGGCAAAAAAGACCTTGGCCGTTTCATTTTTCGGCAGGAAGCCGCCGTAGAGAGACCACAATTTCCCCTGCGCGGCCTGGACCTTGGCGCTCCGCTCCCCTCTGGCCATGATCGGCCATTCATCGTTGATTATGCTATCAACGTAATTCTTCAGATCGGTTTTCAATTCGCTGCGAAAAGCGGCGGGCAGCGGCGTCGAATCGCGGTAAAGGTCGGCCAGATAATTTGCCTCTCTGGCTGCGTTCTTGTTCGCTTCGTCATAATTCTGCCAGGTAACAATGACCATAAAAGCTAACAGCACGGCATAAATGACTCCCAGTGTCGCAAAGATCGAGCCGGCTACGTCATTGTGCAGTTTGAACTTATGCGGCGGAAAGAACGCCCGGATAATAAAAAGACCGAGGACGGAAAAACCGACATAGGCGGCGACAATGACGAGACCCAAAACCGGCGTGGACATAAGTACCTCCTCGGGTTTTTTGTTATTTTACTTCTTCCCCGCGCCTTAAGCAATGCTATAATACTAAAAATGTCGGAACTGATAGAACATCAAGGTTTGTCGGAAAACGAAGCGGCCGAACGGCTGAAAAAAGAAGGCCCCAATGAACTGCCTTCGCAAAAAAAACAAAGCGTTCTGGCGATCCTCTTTAATGTTATAAAAGAACCGATGCTCCTGCTCCTGATCGTAACCGGCGTGATCTACGCGTTCCTCGGCGAACTCAAGGACGCGCTGATGCTCTCCACTTTTGTCTTTGTCATCATCGGCATAACTTTTTACCAGGAAAGGCGGACCGAACGGACGCTGGAGGCGCTGCGCGACCTGTCGAGCCCGCGCGCGCTCGTGATCCGCGACGGAGCGCAGAAAAGGATCGCCGGGCGCGAGGTCGTGCGCGGCGACCTGATCGTCCTGCGCGAAGGCGACCGCGTCCCGGCCGACGCCGAAGTCTTGTCCTGCTCGAACCTGTCGGCCGACGAATCGCTCCTGACCGGCGAGGCTTTTGCCGTGATAAAATCGGACCGGGATCAGGTCTACTCCGGTACCCTGATCGTCCAGGGCCATGGCCTCGCCACGGTCACTGCCACCGGCCTGCGCAGCGAGCTCGGCAAGATCGGCCGGTCGCTGGAACAGATCCACGAAGAGAACACGCTGCTGCAAAAAGAGACCGGCAAGATCGTGCGGAATTTTACGATCGCCGGTATTATCCTGTGTCTTTTGGTCGCCGTCATTTATACTCTGAACCGCGGCAACTGGCTCCAGGGTTTCCTGGCGGGGCTGACTCTCAGCATGGCGATGCTGCCCGAAGAGTTCCCCGTCGTCCTGCTGATCTTTTTGACGCTGGGGGCCTGGCGCATCTCGAAAAGCCAAGTTCTGACCCGCAACAAACCGGCGA
Source organism: Candidatus Margulisiibacteriota bacterium (assembly GCA_028717325.1). GTDB lineage: Bacteria > Margulisbacteria > WOR-1 > O2-12-FULL-45-9 > XYB2-FULL-48-7 > JAQUOB01. The sequence continues at coordinate 2,330 of JAQUOB010000143.1, read as the reverse complement.
TCGAAACGCTGGGCGCCGCCACCTGTCTGTGCGTTGATAAGACCGGCACGCTGACCATGAACCGGATGAAGCTCGCCGCCCTGCTCTCCGACAACACTTATCTCTCGGTCGAAGATCAAATATCCCTGCCCGAAGCCTCGCACGACGTTCTCGAGTACGGCATTCTCGCCAGCCAGAAAGACCCGTTCGACCCGATCGAAAAGGAGGTCAGGCGTCTGGGGGAACTCTATCTTTCCGGCACGGAGCACATCCATAATAATTGGCAGCTGGTCAAGGAATATACTTTATCGAAACAACTGCTCGCCCTCTCCCATGTCTGGGAATCGCCGGACAAACAAAACTATATTATCGCGGCTAAAGGCGCGCCCGAAGCGATCGCCGACCTCTGTCATTTTGACCGGACCAAGAACGAAGAGCTGACCAAAAAAGTCGAGCAGATGTCAAAGCACGGCCTGCGGGTGCTGGGCGTGGCCAAAGCCGTATTCATTAAGACCGACCTGCCGCCGCAGCAGCATGATTTCGCCTTCGAGTTCATCGGCCTGCTCGGTTTTATCGATCCCGTTAGGCCCGGCGTGCCCGACTCGGTCAAAGAAGCGCACGCGGCCGGCCTGCGCGTCATCATGATCACCGGCGATTATCCCGGCACCGCGCAGTTCATCGCCCGGCAGATCGGCCTGAAAGAGCCGGAAAATATCATCACCGGCCCGGAGCTGGAAACGCTGGATGAGAAGCAACTGGCGCACCGGATCAAGACCGTCAACGTGTTTGCCCGCGTCGTGCCGGAGCAGAAACTTTTGATCGTCAAGGCGTTGAAAGCCAATCACGAGGTCGTGGCCATGACCGGCGACGGAGTTAACGACGCCCCCGCGCTCAAGGCCGCCCACATCGGTATTGCCATGGGCGAGCGCGGCACCGACGTCGCCCGCGAGGCCTCGGACCTGGTCTTATTGAACGACGATTTTTCTTCGATCGTGGCCGCCGTCCGGCTCGGCCGCCGGATCTTTGAAAATTTAAAGAAAGCCATCTCTTACATCTTTTCCGTCCACGTGCCGATCGCCGGCATGTCGCTGCTCCCGGTCCTGTTCCAGCTGCCGATCGTTTTATTGCCGGCTCACATCGCTTTTCTCGAGCTGGTGATCGATCCGGCCTGTTCAACGGTTTTTGAAGCTGAACCGGAAGAAAAGCATATCATGAAGCGGCCGCCCCGCAAGCTCAACGAGCCGCTCTTTAGCCGCCGGGCTTTTATGATGAGCCTGCTGCAGGGATTAAGCGTTCTGGCCGTCGTCTTTTTCATCTTTATCTGGGGATTATATATCGGCAAAGGCGAGGCCGAAGCGCGCACCCTCGCCTTCACTTCGCTCGTCTTCGCCAACCTGATGCTGATCTTTACCAATCTTTCCTGGACGCAGAATGTTTTCAGGATCGTGCGCGCCGGCAACCGGGCGTTATGGTTCGTTACGGCGGGCACCATGACGGCTTTGATACTCGTCCTCTATCTGCCCGTCCTGCGCGATCTGTTCCACTTCCAGTTCATGCACCTTGACGACCTGACGATCTCATTGGTCGGCGGGATCGTCAGTTTGGCCTGGTTTGAGGGATTGAAGAGCCTGGGGAAATATTCGGCCTGAGGACCCTTTTTAAATTACCGCTTTGCCGACCGCTTTATTGAGCTTGGCTTTCGCGACCTCATAATCATACTTCGCCGACCACAAGGCCAGCTGCGCCGACAGGTTCGCGGTATGGACGTCAAGATACTGCTGTTCCGACAGGATCTGCGCCCGGTAATTGATCTCGGCCGTCTGCAGGGTCTTGGCCGCCAGGTCGGCGGCAACCTGCGAGGCGGCGATCTTGTCGGCGGAGCTCGTCAGGTTCAAGTAGGCGGAGTTGACCTCCAGGCCGATGCCGTCTTTGATCTGCTGCGCCTGCGCCCTGGCCGCGCCCAGATTAGAGTAAGCTTCTTTGACCTGCTGGGGCGTGTTGAAACCGTCAAAGATATTCCAGGAAGCGACCAGCAGCGAGCGCCAATTTTCCAGATTGGTGTTGGACGCGGGGGTCGACGGGTAATTAGAGATGTTCCGGCCGATCGAATACTGGTAAGCGATGCTGGGCAGAAAGCCGCTATAGCTCAGGTTGACGGCGCTCTCGGCCGCTTTTAAGCCCAGTTCAAATTGCTTCCACTCCGGCCGGCTGGCATAGGCGGTGTTCAGCACGGTATCCGGGTTAAGCTCAACCGACGGGCTCTCCGTTAGCTTCGATTCGCTCGGCTCCTCGCCCGGCTTTAGTTTTTGCCCTAGCAGGGTCTCAAAGGCCAGCTTCGTGAGCCGCAAACC
>JAQUOB010000142.1 GCA_028717325.1 Candidatus Margulisiibacteriota bacterium | reverse complement strand
TCTGGTCATCAACAGTTGCTTGCCGATCTCAACTATTTCGATGAGCTTGGTCGGATTGCTTTCAAGGTCGACCATATTGCCGGCTTCGCGTGCCGCCTGCGTCCCCGTATTCATGGTCACGCCGACGTCCGCCTGGGCCAGCGCCGGAGCGTCGTTGGTGCCGTCGCCCGCCATGGCAACCAGATGGCCGCCGGCCTGCTCGCTGCGGATGCGTTCCATTTTCGATTCCGGCGTGGCCTGGGCGATAAAGTCATCGACCCCGGCTTCGGCGGCGATGGCCGCCGCGGTGATCGGGTTGTCACCGGTGATCATCACGGTTCTGATGCCCATCTTGCGCAGTTCCCGGAATCTTTCCTTGATCCCGCCCTTGACGATATCTTTCAGGTGAATGAGGCCAAGAATTTGATTGCCGTCGGAAACCGCCAGCGGCGTGCCGCCGCTGCTGCTGACTTTTCTCACTTCCGCCTCAAGATTAGCCGGAAAAATGCCGCCTCTGCTTTCGACATCTTTTTTGATCGCCTCGACCGCACCCTTGCGAATCGAGCGGTAGACGTTCTTATCTTTATCGTGAAAATCGACCCCGCTCATTTGCGTGCCGGCGGAGAAAGGGATAAAAGTTGCTTCGCTGGAGTGCAGGCTTTGCGCTCTCAATTCAAATTTATCTTTGGCCAGCACAACGATCGAACGGCCTTCGGGCGTTTCGTCAGAGAGCGAAGACAGTTGTGCGACCTCCGCCAGTTTCTTTTGTTCAATCCCGGCTGCCGGGATAAAATCAGCCGCCATGCGGTTGCCCAGAGTGATCGTACCGGTTTTATCCAGCAGCAGGACGTCGATATCCCCGGCCGCTTCGACGGCCCGGCCGCTCTTGGCGATCACGTGCCGCCTGATCAACCGGTCCATCCCGGCAATGCCAATCGCGCTCAACAAACCGCCGATCGTCGTCGGGATCAGGCAGACGAGTAAAGACACCAGGACCGTTACCGTCACGATCGCCGAGAGGTCCTGCCCGGCCGCCGTGCCGCTGTAATCGGCAAATAGCTTGAGGGTCGCAACGGCTAAGAGAAAAATGATGGTCAGGCCGGAGAGGACAATGCTCAAAGCGATCTCGTTGGGCGTCCGCTGGCGCTTGGCCCCTTCGATCAGCGCGATCATCCGGTCGATGAAGTTGCCACCCGGATCGGCAGTAATTCTAATAACGATCCGGTCGCTGATGACTCGGGTACCGCCGGTCACGGCGCTGCGGTCGCCGCCGCTCTCCCTGATGACCGGAGCCGATTCTCCGGTGATCGCCGATTCATCAACGCTGGCGATCCCTTCGATCACTTCGCGGTCGGCTGGGATGATATCGTGGGCTGCACAAACGACAACATTGTTCTTTTTCAATCGGCCCGCGGGAACGACCGTTTCCTTACCCTCGACCAGCAGTCGGGCCGTGACCTCTTGCCTGGATTTTTTCAGGCTCTCCGCCTGGGCCTTACCCCGCCCCTCCGCCAGCGCTTCGGCAAAGTTGGCGAACAGGACGGTGAACCAGAGCCAGACGCTGATCAGCAGTTCGAACAGCGAAAAGACCCCAGCGTAAAGGTGATGAAAAAAGATGACCGTCGTGATCGCGGAACAAATAAAGGTCACGAACATGACCGGGTTGCGCATCTCTTCTTTCGGGTTAAGTTTCAGGAATGAATCCTTGATGGCCGCCAGGACGATCCTGTTATTGTTCGTTTCAATTCTTTTTGACATTTTAGAACACCCTGCCCTTAAGCATCAGTAAATGTTCAACTATTGGCCCAAGCGAAAGAGCCGGGAAGAACGTCAGCACCCCTACTATAATAAGGACGCCGACCAGCAGAGCGGCGAACAAGAAATTATCTGTGGTAAATGTCCCGCTGGAAACCGGTGTGATCCTTTTGACCGCCAAACTCCCGGCGATGACCATGGCGGGGATAATGACGCCGAACCGGCCGATGATCATGCAGAGGCCGAGTACGACATTATAAAATACGGTATTGGCGTTCAGGCCGGCGAAGGCGCTGCCATTGTTTTGCGAAGCAGAAGAAAATGCATAGAGAATTTCACTTAAGCCGTGCGGCCCTTTGCTGGCTAAGCTGAAAAGAGCGATCGGCAAGACACAGGCGACCCCCGCGCCGATCAGGATCGCCGCCGATGGGAGCAAGATGGAGAGGATGACCATCTGAACTTCTCTGCGCTCGATCTTTTTGCCGAGATATTCGGGCGTGCGGCCGACCATCAGGCCGGCCAGGAAAACCGTCAGCAAAATGACGTGCAGCATGCCGTAAAGTCCCGAGCCGACCCCGCCAAAAACAACTTCGCCAAGCATTATATTGAATAGCGCCATGCCTCCGGCCAGCGGCGTCAAAGACGAATGCATCGCATTGACCGACCCATTGGATGCGCAGGTCGTCGACATCGCCCAGATGACGCTATTGGTAATCCCTAAACGAGTCTCCTGCCCTTCGTGAATTGTACCGGGAACCGAATATTCCGAAAAAAGTGCGACTCCCAAGCCGACCGCAAAGATCGCAAACATCACAAAGAATAACAGCCAGCCGTGCTTCCGATTACCGATCATCACCCCATAGGAATAAACCATAGCGGCCGGGATCAGCAAAATGGCCAGCATTTCCAAAAAATTAGCCAGCGGTGTCGGGTTCTCCAGAGGATGAGCGCTATTGGCGTTAAAGAAGCCGCCGCCGTTGGTGCCCAATTGTTTGATCGCGATCTGTGAAGCCGCCGGGCCTAAAGGAATAGTTTGTTTGGCACCTTGCAGTGTAGTTATATCTTTATAAGGAGAAAGAGTCTGAACAACACCTTGCGCGTTCAAAACTACTGCCAGTAATATCGCTAGCGGTAAAAGCACGTAAACCAGCGAGCGCACCATATCGACCCAGAAGTTCCCCAGCGAACTTTTTGATTTTGAGATCAGGCCGCGGGTCAGGGCCAGGAAAACAGTAATGCCGGTCGCCGCGCTAAGAAAATTCTGCACGGTCAAGCCGATCATCTGGGTCAGATAGCTCATCGTCGTTTCGCCGGCGTATGACTGCCAGTTGGTGTTGGTCATAAAGCTCGCCGCCGTGTTGAAGGCGCAATCCCAGGCGACACCCGGCAGGTTGGCCGGGTTGAGCGGAAGAAACTTTTGGGTCAGCTGCAGCACAAAAAGAAAGAGAAAACCGAGTAAATTGAAATAGAGCAAGGCTTTGGTATAAACTTTCCAATCCATTTCTTCATCTTTATTAATGCCGCACAGTTTGTAAAGCAGCCCTTCCAACCAGCCCAATATCGGGGACATAAATATCTTCTTGCCTTCAAACACCCTCGCCATGTATAGACCCAGGGGCGGCGTCAGAGCTATCAGCGCCAGGCAAAATACAATCACCTGAAGATAATCATTAATTCCCATGAAATTATTCTCCTATTAAAATTTTTCCGGATTGAACATGGCATAAACAAGATAGATCAGCAAAACGACCGCTATTATTCCAGCCAGAACAAAACCCATTATTTTATCCCCCGTAATTTATTTACTGCTATTTGGATTAAAATAGCAACAGCCAGGGCAAGATAGTATAAAGTGACAAACAGCAAAACAATAAATATTATACCAGCAATAATCTCCATAAATTCCTCCTATTAGAGCTTAAACAATAATTAGCATTTGCTCAGCATTAAAATAATATCACTCCGTCAAGTCAAATTGGTGTAAATTATAGTGCTTTAGTAGTAAAAATAGCGTAAATTTTTATCGGATAAATCAAAAATATTCAACCTGAGATGGATTTATGTTATAATTTACAAATCATGCACGAAAAAAGCCAAGCCGTCTTCCTCGACCGCGACGGCACGATCATCGAAGACGTCGGTTACATCAGCTCTCCCGACCAGGTCAAATTCATCCCCGGCTCGATCGAAGCGATAAAAAAGCTGAATGAAGCGGGCTATAAAGTCGTCATCATCAGCAACCAGGCCGGGATCGCGCGAGGCCTGTTGT
>JAQUOB010000141.1 GCA_028717325.1 Candidatus Margulisiibacteriota bacterium | reverse complement strand
GATCCGTCGATTGCCCAGATGATCAATATCGTCGGACATGCCGTCGCCGCTATTGATCATGACCAGGTATTTGACCATGGCGAGTATATCGGCCTTGGTCAGGACTTGTTTATCTTCTTCGACCTTGATCCCCAGCTTGCGGTTCATCTTGTAGCGCCCGACCTTGCCCAGGTCGTAGCGGCGGGCATTAAAGAACAGGTTGTTGAGGTAGACCTGCGCGCCTTCCTGAGTTACGGGATCGCCCGGCCGCAGGCGTTTGTAAACCTCGATCAGCGATTCGTCGCGCGCCAGGATGGGGCATTCTTTGAGCGACCGGCGCCGGAACTCGCCCTCCGGCAGTGCGTCAAGTATCTCTTTTTCGGTCGCGCCGATCGACGACAGGAACATAGTGATCGGGATCTTGCGGGTCCGGTTGATCCGGGCAAAGATGGCGTTGGCCGCGTCGGTCTCGATCTCCAGCCAGGCGCCGCGATCGGGAATAACGGTAGCGTAGTAAATTACGCGGCCGCTCCGCTCGATGCGTTTTGACTCCCGGTAATAGACGCCGGGAGAGCGGACCAGCTGGGAAACTATCACGCGCTCGGCACCGTTGATGATGAAAGTCCCGCGCTCGGTCATCATCGGCAGGTCACCGATGAAAACCTCCTGTGACTTGACCTCTTTCGACTCCTTGTTCAGCAACCGGGTCTCAACTTTGATCGGCACGGCATAAGTCGTCTCGCGGATCAGGCAATCCTCCGCCGGATATTTCGGCTTGCCGAACGTGCACTTGCCGGAAAACGAGAGCTCCAGCTTGCCCTGATACCCCTTGATCGGGGAGATCAGCTTAAGCTCTTCCGGCAAGCCCTCCTCCAGGAACAGCTTGAAAGAATCTTTCTGCAGTTCCAGCAGATCCGGGGGCTCGACCGCTTTCTTGTGCTTCGCGTTAAATAATTTTTCTCTGCCTGCCATTTAAACCTCTTCCGACATTGTCGGTTACTTTATCTCAACCTTGGCGCCTTCGGCTTCCAACTTCTTCTTGACCTCTTCGGCTTCTTCTTTCTTGATCTTTTCCTTGACGCTCTTGGGCGGATTATCGACCAGGTCCTTGGCTTCTTTCAGCCCCAGACCGGTGATCTCGCGCAAAACTTTGAGGACCTGGATCTTCTTGTCGCCGGACGCGGTCAGAACAACGTCAAACTCGTCCTTGGCCGCTTCAGCCGCGCCGCCCGCCGCCGCGCCGCCCGCCGCCATCATCATCGGAGCCGCCGCCGTCACGCCGAACTTTTCTTCCAGCTTCTTGACCAGGTCGTTAAGCTCGAGTACCGTCATCCCTTCCACTGCCGTAATTAATTCATCTACTTTTGCCATCGCTATGCACCTCCCTTTTTATTTTTTACCGCTTCCAGGGCGTAGACCAGTTTTCTGATCGGACCCTGCAGAACATTGACAAACCCGTAGATCGGCGACTGCAAGCCGCCGACCACCTTGGCCAGCAGGACCTCGCGCGAAGGCAACTTGGACATCGCGGTCAGGTCGCTCTGGCTGAAAACCTTGTTATCAACGACGCCGACGCGGATCGCGCCTTTTTCGGCATCCTTTAAGAATTTAACCAGCACCTTGAGCGGCGAAACGGCGTCTTTGTAGCCCAGAAGGACCGCCGTGGCCCCTTTCAAATGGCCTTTCAGCTCGTCGAGGTCGGTCCCGGCCACCGCGCGCTCGATCAGTGTGTTCTTGACGACGCGCAGTTCGGAATCTTCCGCCCGCAGTTTTTTGCGCAGGTCGGTGATGTCTTTGACCGTAAAACCGAGATAATCGGAAATGACCACCACACTCGACCGCGCGATCTTCTCTTTTAGCTCATCGACGACTTTGCTTTTTTCCGCTATCGCCCGTTCGCTCATTTTTAGTGGACCTCATCCAGGGCTTGGCCCGGGTCGACTTTGATCCCCGGTCCCATGGTCGAAGAGAGAGTAATGGATTTAATGTACGCGCCTTTCAGGCCGCTCGGCTTGACATGGTTGAGGGCCGAGAGCACCGCCGTCAGGTTTTGGTGCAGGGCTTCGGGCTTAAATGAGGCCTTGCCGATCCCCAGATGGACGACGCCGCCCTTGTCCATTTTGAATTCGACTTTGCCGCCCTGGAACTCCCTGACCGCTTTGCCGATCTCCGGCGTCACGGTGCCCGATTTAGGGTTCGGCATCAGGCCTTTGGTCCCGAGTATCTTGCCGAGCTTGCCGACTTCGGGCATCATGTCGGGCGAAGCGATCAAAACGTCAAAGCCCAGAAAACCGCCCTTGATCTTTTCGATCATGTCGGCTCCGCCGGCCGCCACCGCCCCGGCTTCTTCGGCTTCTTTGACGCGATCGGGCCTGGTGATGACCGCCACTCTCCTGGCTTTGCCGCTGCCGGCCGGCAGGGCCACGGTCCCTCTGACCGAAGGATTCTTGACCGTGTCGACGCCCAGCTTAACGGCCAGGTCGACTGACTCATCGAACTTGGCCCGGGTCGTCTTGGGTAAAAGGGCCAGCGCGTCGGCCGGAGAATAGAGCTTCTCGCGGTCGACCAGTTTTAATTTTTCGCGGTAAGTTTTTCCGTTCGTCATTCTACCGTTATTCCCATACTGCGGGCCGTGCCCTCGACGATCTTCATGCCCGCTTCGACGTCATTGGCGTTGATATCGGGCATCTTGATGGCGGCGATCTCTCGCACTTTAGCTTTGGAAACTTTGCCGACCTTGTTCTTGTTCGGCACGCCCGACCCCTTCTCCACTCCGGCCGCTTTTCTCAGCAGGTCAGCCACCGGCGGGGTCTTTAATATAAATGTAAAGGTGCGGTCTTTAAAGATGGAGATCTCGACCGGCACGATCATATCGCCTTTATCTTTGGTCGCGGCGTTGTATTGCTTGCAGAACTCCATGATATTGATACCGTGCTGGCCGAGGGCCGGGCCGATCGGCGGCGCCGGGTTGGCCTTGCCGGCTGGTATTTGCAGTTTAACTTTAGTTAATAGTTCTTTAGCCATTTATGTTATTTTCTGCGCGTGCTCGAAATTGACCTCGACCGGCGTATCCCGGCCGAAGATGTTGATCAGGACCTTTAACTTGCCCTTTTCGGCGTTGATCTCGTCAACGGAACCGGTGTAACCCCGGAAGGCGCCCGAAATGACCCTGACCGCGTCGCCTTTTTCAAAATTGACTTCTAGTCTCTCTTCTTTGCCCAGCTGTTTGAGCACCCTGGACATCTCTTTGTCGGAGACCGGCGTCGGGCTGACTTTGCTGCCGATGAACCGGGCCACCCCGGCCGTCTGCCGGATCAGGTACCAGGTCTGCTCGTCCAGTATCATCTCGAGAAAGACATAGCCGGGAAACATCTTCCTGACTTTCTCGATCCGTTTGCCGCCCTTGATCTCGATCGTTTCTTCGAGCGGGACCAGGACTTGGAACACTTTGGCCCCCAGCCCCTCATCCTTGATCGTCTGCTCCAGCGCCGACTTGGCCTTGTCTTCCTGTCCGGTAAAGGTCTGGACGACATACCATTTTCGCTCGCCGGCCGGCTTGGGCTTTTCCGCCTCAACATTAGGCTCGGCCGCTTCTTTTGGCGGCTCCGGACTCTCTGCCTTGATCTCTTCGGTTTTCGGTTCTTCGGCCTTTGGCTCTTCCGGCACCGGGTCGGTCGCCGGGTCCAACGATGCTGCGGCCGGAACTTCTTCCGGCAGCTTTTCTACATTCTCAATATTTTCAGAGTTGGCGGCATCATCCATATTTCAATTCACTTCAAAAGTACTTTAAAGATCTCGGCCAGGCCGAAATCGACGATCATGACAAAAGCGCCCGTAATAAAGACCAGCACTAAAATTATGATCGTCGCGACGGTCACGTACCGCTGGTCCGGCCAAACCACCTTGCGCATCTCGGCCAGCGTCTCTTTCAGGTAATTGATGATCTTGTCTTTCATCAAGTTAATAAAAAACCGGGAGCGGGAGGAATTGAACCCCCAGTTCCGGTTTTGGAGACCGGTGGTTTACCTTTAACCGACGCTCCCAT
>JAQUOB010000140.1 GCA_028717325.1 Candidatus Margulisiibacteriota bacterium | reverse complement strand
TAAAATCGGGCAAAATAAAGTTCGTGCCGAGGATCAGCTCGAGGTGCTGGCCGGTGGCGACCGACGGGCGCCAGTACATCCGGGTGGACTCTTTGTGGTGTTCGCCGATCCGGTGGATCCTGGCAATGGTCCGCCCCAGGGTTTTCCAGCCCTCCTTGTCGAATTCATCAACCGCCCGGCCCCCTTTCTTCGGAAAGAGAGCATAACTAATATTGCCGGCTTGGAACAGCGTCGCGCCATTAACGACCGTCGGGGGAATGACGGGAATTTTATCGTCAAAAAGCTCTTTCAGAAAGCGGTGTTCTTCTTCGATCAGAGAGCCGGCCCAGCGGCCGGGGCGGTAAAACTTGGCGATGAACCGCTCGCCCGAATCGTGTTTTTCCAGCTCATAGACCCGGTTGATGTAGCTGTTGCGCTTCAAGCAAATATTGCTGAGTTTTGTCCCCAGCGTCGCTTCAACCGAATTAAAGATATTTTCGGGCGTTAAATCCTGCCAGATGGTTTCCATATTTTCCTCACCCGCTTACGTTAAACCGACCGCCCTCTCCATTTTCAATGGAGAGGGGAAAAAGCCTCTCTCTCCCTTCTCCATCGCAGATGGAGAAGGCGGCTGGTTCAGTGCCAGCGGATGAGGATATTATATTCCTTTTTCGGCCAAAGAGTAATATAATACCCAAGAGTCATTGAGGAGGAACAGAAAAATGATCGAAAGAAAACACGTGAACGGCAAGAATAAGGGCGAAATTTTGTTATACGCCTTGAGCACCTGCGGCTGGTGTAAAAAGGCCAAGGAAATATTAAAAAAACTGGGTGTCGCTTACGATTATATCAATGTCGACGAGATGAGCGACGCGGAATCGACCAAACTTGAGAACGAAGAAGTCAAGAAATGGAACCCGGCCGTCACCTACCCGACCCTAGTCATCAACCATAAGCGAGCCGCGATCGATTTTAACGAAGGGACGATCGAAGGATTGAGTGAATGACTTACGAGCCGACCCAGGAACAGGTCGATAAACTCTACATCCGGCTGAAGAACGAAGCGGAAGCGTCCGGTTATCACCTCAATTCCGATGTCGCTTTCACCAAAGACCTGGTTAAAGGTTTACTCGTTAACGAAGCCCGCTACGGCTACTGGAACTGCCCCTGCCGGCTGTCAACCGGCATTAAGGCCGAAGACCTCGATATCATCTGCCCCTGCGATTACCGCGATGCCGACCTTAACGATTACGGCGCCTGCTACTGCGCCCTTTACGTTTCAACCGATATCGCCAACGGCAAAGAGGAAGCTAAACCTATCCCCGAAAGAAGACCGACTAAGGAGGCACGTAATAAAATGAAAGAAGAAGCTGAAAAGAAAAAACAATTGACCGACCTGCCGCTCCCCGTCTGGCACTGCAAAGTGTGCGGCTATCTCTGCGCCCGGGAAAATCCGCCCGAGGTCTGCCCCATCTGCAAAGCCAAAAAAGACCGGTTCGAAAAGTTCATGTAATTTCTTCTTTTTGATTTTTACTGAAATTTATTCAGCCCGGTAAAGATATATCTTTACCATGAAGATTGGAAGAAAGCCCAAAACCGACGCGGCACCGGCCGGGAAAAAACTTAATTATGCTCTGCTTAGTAAAACCCTCAGATCGTTCATCCGCGATGCCGCTCTGATCAAGAAGGAAACTCCTTTGTCAGTCAAAATTTTCCAGGATAAGACCGAGGGACAAATTGCCCATTATCCGCCGGATATCCTTGATCGCCTCGATAAAGATGAACTGCTTAAGCCGGTCCTGGAACAATGCTTGACCGCCACGATCATAACCCTGGCCCAACGCACGGATTTTTGCTCGGCTCTTGTGCTGAAAATATTAGTCGATCGAGCCGGGCGGGGAGATAAGAATGCACCGGTGGCGCTGGAAAAAATCTTTGCCGATAGCGCCAGGCGGAAGGGCCTGGAGGCGGCAATAGGGCTGGAACATTGGGTGCATGGCTGGCAGAAAGAATATGTTGAATTACTGGCCAATAAAGAATTACTGGCGCCAATTTTAAAAGATTTATCGGGCCTGGCTGTTATTGATCTGGCTAAAAGAGTGCTGACCAGCTTAAGTTATGATAAAAAAGATCTGTCCGGCCCGCGCGATCAAATTGTCGTTCGGCTTCAGGAATTAGCGCGAGGCGGATATAAACCGGCTAAAGATTATTTACTCATCGAATCAAGCCAATGGGACGAGGATTACATAGGACATCTAGCCGGATTTTCCGTTCTGGACTTTAGCGAGCCGATCGTGCCGGCGGCCAGGCCGGTTTTTTCCAATTTGAGAGAAGCCGTTCTGGCAGTTACCGGCGAAAAAGATATCGATCCAATAATTAGTCCCCTTGATAACTTATCCCTTAACGACCGCAAGCGGCCGTAACCTCGCGACTTTCCTGGCTAAACCCGAATTGTGCACGACGTCAACGACCTCGCGCACATCTTTGTAAGCCCCGGGCGCTTCTTCAACCAAACCTTTTTTGCTGGCCGAGCGAGCGACGATACCCTGTTTATCAAGATCGTCGATCAACTGTTGATACGAATATTTTCTCAAAGCGGCGGAGCGGCTCATGCTCCTGCCCGCCCCGTGGCAGACCGAGCCCCAGGTCTCTTTCATGGCCAGTTCGGTCCCTACCATAATATAGGAATATCTGCCCATATCACCCGGGACCAGAACCGGCTGGCCGACCCCGGCGTAATCTTTGGGTATCTCCGGATGTCCGGCGGGAAAAGCCCGCGTCGCTCCTTTGCGATGAACACATAACTTTTTCACCTGGTCCCCAGCCCCTGGTCCCTGGCCCCCATGCATTTCCATCTTCGCCACGTTATGACAAACATCATAAATTAAACTGATACCGAGTTTGGCCGGCGACGAACCCATGGCTTTGGCAAAAGATTCTCTGGTCCAGTGCATGATCAGCTGGCGGTTGCACCAGGCAAAGTTGGCAGCGGCGCACATGGCCGAGAAATACTGCCGGCCCTCGGGCGAATTGACCGGCGCGCAAACCAGCTGGCGGTCGGGCAGATAGATCTTATATTTAGAGACGGCCCCGTGCAGTATATTAATGTAATCGGAACAGACCTGGTGGCCAAGCCCCCGGGAGCCGGTGTGGACCATGATCGTGACCTGATCTTTGTATAAACCGAATGTGTTGGCCGCTTTTTCGTCATAGATCTCTTCGACATACTGGATCTCGAGAAAATGGTTGCCGGAGCCGAGCGTGCCGACCTGGTCTTTGCCTCGTTCTTTGGCATGGCTGGAGACCGCCGACGGATCGGCGCCCGGGAGCGACCCGTTCTCTTCGGTGTGCAAAATATCGTCCTGCGTGCCGTACCCGTTCTTGACCGCCCATTTCGCCCCTTGGGAGAGGACCTTGTCCAGCTCTTTTTCCGAGAGCGATAGAGCGCCGGTCGAGCCGACGCCCGAGGGCACTTCGCGGGCCAACTCGTTAACTATATCATTTATTTTTTTGCGCACCTCGTCTTTGTGCAGATCGGTGCGCAGTACCCTGACCCCGCAGTTGATATCGTAGCCGACGCCGCCCGGCGAGATCACTCCGCCGGCGTCGGGATCGAACGCCGCCACGCCACCGATCGCAAAGCCGTAGCCCAGATGAATGTCCGGCATGGCCAGCGATTTACCGACCAGACCGGGCAGGCAGGCCACGTTGGCCACCTGAACGTGCGCTTTTTCTTCATAAATAAGCGGCAGCATCGGCTCGGCCGCGTAGAGCAAGCCGTCCCCTTTCATCTCTTTCATAAAGCTCCGCGGTATCAGCCAGCGGTAATCGTCAATTTTCTGGAACAATGTTTCCCAGCCCGCCATCAAAGCTCACCTCCGACTATATTCCCAGATTAAAGTAAAAATAACTCGAGCCGCCCTGGTCCAGCCCTCGCGCGTAACCCAGCTTGGTCGTGATCCCATAAAAACCCCAGCCGCCGCTGACGTCAAGGTTCAGCTCCGCCCCTATTCCCCTCAGGAGGACCGAAGAATCGAACTGCCCGAATGTGGCGCCGCCCTGGTCGTAAAAAATATCGGCAGAGAGGCGGT
>JAQUOB010000139.1 GCA_028717325.1 Candidatus Margulisiibacteriota bacterium | reverse complement strand
CTGGTCGGCCCGCTGACGGGGGAAGGGATCCGATACGCGATCCAATCGGCCGGCATTGCCGCCCAAGCTATCATTGCCGGCGAGATCGGCAGTTACAGCCGGCTCATTTATCGGCAGATCAGTTCGGATTTCAGGTTTTCTTATCTTATGAGATCGCTGTTCTTTCTCTGGCCGAAGTATTGTTATCGGCATGGGATCAAACGTGAGTCGGCGTCCAATGATCTGGCGCGTATCTTATGCGGGGAGGGGACATTTCGGGATTTGTTCCTGAAGACCGGCGGGAAAATTTTAAATCCTGTTAATTTATTGAGAGGCTAAAGCAACATGGTCAATAAACGGATCTATTTAGATAATGCCGCCACGACACCCGTTGACCCAAGGGTCAAGGAAGCGATCCTGCCGTACTTTTCGGACAAATTCGGCAATCCCTCAAGCATCCATTCGTTCGGGCAGGAAACGAAAGCGGCGATCGAAAAGGCCAGGGAGCAGGTGGTTGGGTTGATTGGTGGATCGGTGGATGAGATTGTTTTTACTTCCGGAGGAACCGAAGCCGACAACTTTGCGCTGGAAGGCGTTGCATTTGCCAATGAAGCCAAGGGAAAACACATCATTACTTCTTCGATCGAACATCACGCTGTGCTTGAATGCTGTAAGTTCCTGGAGAAGCGGGGCTTTAGCGTCACTTATTTGCCGGTTGATGAGTCAGGAGTTGTGAGCCCGGAGTCGGTAGTTAGAGCCATAACTGATAAGACCATTCTGGTGTCGATTATGCAGGCCAACAATGAGATCGGGACGATCGAGCCGATCGGAGAGATCGCGAAAGCGATCAAAATGCGGAATGCGGAATTGGGAATTCGGAGTTACTTCCACACTGATGCGGTGCAGACCGCGGGACATATCCCGGTCAATGTCAATGAGCTGGGGGTCGATCTCCTCTCGATCTCGGCGCACAAATTATACGGGCCGAAAGGCGTTGGCGCGCTTTATATTCGCAAGGGAACAAAGATAACGCCTTTTCTGCACGGCGGCGGGCAGGAGCGCGGCCGGCGCGCCTCGACCGAAAATGTGCCGGGGATCGTCGGTTTCGGCGCCGCGGCCGAGATCGCCGCAGGGGATGTCAACAATGGGGAAAGCAAAAAGCTCATCCCTCTGCGTGATAAACTTATAAACGGGATATTGGAAAAGATCACGGATGCCCGGTTGAACGGCCATCTGACCCAGCGGCTGCCCAACAACGTGAACGTGAGCATCAATTACGTCGAAGGCGAGTCGATGCTCTTGAATCTTGATCTCGAAGGGATCGCGGCTTCGACCGGCTCGGCCTGCAGTTCCGGTTCGCTTGAGCCTTCGCACGTGCTCCGGGCGATCGGGCTTCCCTACGAGCAGGCGCATGGCTCCTTGCGGTTTAGCCTGGGGAAAAATACGACCGAAGCGGAAATCGATAAAACCATCGAAGTTTTACGGAAAATAGTGTTAAAATTACGTGAGATGTCGCCGCTAAAAAAAGGAGGAAAGTGATCATGCCGCCTTACAGCGAAAAAGTGATGGATCATTTCATGCATCCCCGGAATGTGGGGGAGATCCCGGATGCCGATGGGGTGGGGCAGGTCGGCAATCCGGTCTGCGGCGATATCATGAAGATGTACATCAAGGTCAAGGATAAGATCATCACCGACGTCAAATTCCAAACGTTCGGCTGCGGCGCGGCGATCGCGACCTCTTCGATGGCGACCGAGATGATCAAGGGTAAAACCATTGATGAGGCCTTGGTCTTGACCAATAAAGCGGTGGCGGAAGCCCTGGGCGGCCTGCCGGCGGTGAAGATGCATTGTTCGGTCCTGGCCGAAGAAGCGGTTCAAGCCGCCATAAACGATTATTTGATCAAGACAACGGGGAAGGGTTTGCCTGGCTTTAAGCCGTCCGAGGAGCCGCTGGAAAAACACGATCACTGATCGCCGTGTTTAATTAATTCCGCGTAAAAATCCAGTCAGTTACGCATCAGGATTCTTATGATTAATTCAAAAACTTTCACTAAAAACAGGCAAAAAGTCCTGGTCGCCATGTCCGGCGGGGTCGATTCCTCCGTGGCGGCGGCGCTCTTAAAAGAAGAAGGTTATGATCTGATCGGGACGACCATGGCGCTTTATTGTTCCGCCGCTTCCAGCGATCGCGGCTGCTGTTCCGCTTCGGCGGCCGCGGATGCCAAAAAAATTGCCGAACAACTCGACTTTCCGCATTATACTCTTAATTTTAAAGACGAATTTAAACATTTCGTGATCGATAATTTTATCGAAGAGTATAAAAGCGGCCGGACGCCGAACCCCTGCGTCCGCTGTAACCAGTTTTTGAAATTCGATCGGCTTTTACAAAAGGCGAGGGAATTGGGCGTGGATTTGATCGCCACGGGGCACTATGCCAGGGCTGTTGCGGGTCCCCGATTACTTAAAGGCCTTGATCCTAAAAAAGACCAGAGTTACGTTCTATATCGAATGAACCGGGAGCAGCTGGCGCACACGCTTTTTCCGCTGGGAGATCTGACCAAGGCGGAGGTGCGCAAAAAGGCGAAAGAGTTCGGTTTAGCCGTGGCGGAAAAGCCGGAGAGCCAGGAGATCTGCTTTGTTGAGGATGACGACTATGCCGGCTTCTTGAAAAAAGAAGCGCCGGAGCTGGTTAAGTCGGGCGAGATCATCGATAAACAGGGCAAGGTCGTTGGGCGGCATGAGGGGATCGCTTTTTATACCATTGGCCAGCGCAAGGGGATAGGGGCGCATAAGGGCGAGCCCAAGTATGTGATCGGGATCGATCAGACGAAAAACAGGGTAATTATCGGCGATGATAAAGATACTTTAAAGTCGGAATTAGTAGCGAATAATGTTAGTTTAATTGGTGGTTGGGTGGATGGGTGGTTAGATGGGAAAGCAGAGATGAAAGTGAAGGCGAAGATAAGATATAATTCAGCTGAAGCGGATGCGGTTGTTAGGTGGTTGGGTGGTTCGGTGGTTAGGGTCGAATTTGCAAAACCGCAGAGAGCGGTAACGCCGGGGCAGTCGGTGGTATTTTATAAAGGAGAAGAAGTTATCGGTGGCGGGATCATTGATTGAAAAAATTCAGGAACTAAAAAAAGAGCGCAGGGCAGTCATCCTGGCCCACAACTACCAGCGGCCCGAAGTGCAGGACATTGCCGACTATGTTGGCGATTCGCTGGGGCTTTCCGTCGCGGCGGCCCAGATGAAGGCCAAAGTCATTGTTTTCTGCGGCGTCCATTTTATGGCCGAAACGGCCGCCGTGATCTCGCCGGACAAGACCGTCATCATGCCGGATGTCAATGCCGGCTGTCCGATGGCCGATATGATAAATGTCGAAAAGTTAAAAAAAATAAAAAGCGAGCATCCCGGCGCGCCGGTCGTCTGCTATGTCAATACCACGGCCGAGATCAAGGCAGAATCGGATATTTGCTGCACTTCAGCCAACGCGGTGGCCGTCGTCCGATCACTGCCCGATAAAGAAGTGATATTTATTCCGGACAAATTTTTGGGGCTCTACACGCAGAGCCAGCTGCCCGATAAAAAATTGATTTTACATGAGGGTTATTGTCCGACCCACGCCTTTATTTTCCCCGAACATATCAAGCAGGCCAGGCAAGCTCATCCTGACGCGCTCGTGCTGGTCCATCCGGAGTGCCGGCCCGAGGTGACCGCGCTGGCCGATGCGGTCTTATCGACCGGCGGCATGCTCAAATTCGTCAAAAGATCGGAAGCGGCGGAATTTATCATCGGCACGGAGGCCGGAATAATTTATTCGCTGCAGAAACAAAACCCGGAGAAAAGCTTTTATCCGGTCTCGGAGAAGGCCGTTTGCCCCAACATGAAAATAACCACACCGGAAAAGATCCTCTGGTCGCTGGAAGACATGAAAACCAAAGTTGAAGTGCCGGCCGAGATCGCCGGGAAAGCCAGGCGGGCGATCGAGAGGATGCTGGCTATCGGCCGTCAGGATTAAGCCAGAGGGGAGAGGCGGCAAGATCAGCTAGACTGGTATGCCAGCTTAAGGTTATTTTTGCTTTGCCGACGGGGGCGGCTATTAA
>JAQUOB010000138.1 GCA_028717325.1 Candidatus Margulisiibacteriota bacterium | reverse complement strand
CTTCCGCCGCAAATTCCTAACCTGGGCCAGTTCTACCTGGCTATGCCCCAGCCGACCCCGCCGGTGCCGCCAGCCGACTCTTATCAAAAACTTGTTTCTCTTTTTGCCGCCGAGATCGTTACCAGCCGGCCGGAGCTGCAAAATCTCTGGCAGGAAGGCACATTTGAGATCCGCTTCAGCATGGACCAGCGGCAGGAAAACATCGAAAAGTTCGTTGTTTTCTGGAAAAGCCAGGACCCTCAAGAATTGAAAAAAAATCCACTGCCTCAGCCGGTTGCTGTCTATCCTTCCCTGCCGGGCGCTTTGCCTCTGACTGAACGGCAAAAACAAACTCTTCAGGCGATCCAGAGGATGTTGCGCGGCGCCGGTCAACTGGGCAACGATGCTTATACCGAAGGCCGGTTCGATCGGATGACCGTCGGCCGCCTGGCCGGCTTTGAGAACGCTAATAGCGAAATGCAGTTGCCGGACATGGCCGAAGCCCAGAAAGGGCTTGATGCCTCTTTTGATTCGGCGAATAAAAAAAGAGCCCAGTTAAAAGCGATCCTGTTAAGCAAAGAAATTGACGATCGATTTGCCTACGCCGAATCGGAAAGAGTTTTAAATCAAACGATCGGTTTGCAAAAACAAGCGCAGGATTATTTGACCATGCTGCCGGTCGATTGGGAAAGTAAACCGGAAAGCGATCCGGTCAGGGCCTTTGGCGAGCGATGCAGATCGATCGCTCAAGAATGCGGACGAAGGAGCGTTATCCTCCTGGAATTGATCCTGGGCCCGAAAGGAGTCGAAAGAAGCTCCAAACAAGATCTCCGCTTTATTTTTCTTGATCTGGAAAAAGGTGACAATTTAAGAAAAAGAGTTAAAGAGGCGCAAAAAAAAGTCGATAATAGCCCGGCCAGTAAAGAGTTTATCCGGGAAAGAGACGAACTGTTAATTGAAGCGCTCGATCATTACATTCAATTAATTGAAAAGCTTAAGGATTACTCCGAGAAATTTGCCGGTATACCCGGCGTTCGTGAACGCTGCTTGGAGCTGATCGCAGGAGAACCGAGGCGGCGCTTGAACGTTCTGCTCGGCGAAGGCCGACAATTACCGGAAGACCCCGAACATCTGATGGCCAGCATCAACTTGTTGTACGAATTTGAAGCGGAATTAAAAAGCCGGACCGAAGACCCCAATAAACAAAGCCCGCAGAACCAGATCAATGAAACCGGACTGTTGTTCCAGCGGGCCAAAGCAATGCAGGACGCGATCGGCGATCACCCTGCCCGCTCGATCCTTTTCTCCTATCTTCATTCCTATTTTGGAGAAAGCCGTGAAGTTCCCTTAAGCGAGATCGCCGAGAAATTGAATAAACTCTCGAACCTCGGAGAGAAAGATCTGCAGGCCTTAGGGCAATATTTTTACGCTCGCCAGCGGGCGGCTGGAGAAGGAAAAGGTTCTAATGATATTGAAGCGGCCAGCGCCAAGTATCGGGCGGCGGCGCAAAAAGCGATCTCCGAAATTGAGAAAGTTTGCGGCAAGTACAACGAACGGCTGATCAGCCAGGTCCAAAATTTCATCTATATGATCTATTCGGTCCAGCTTAGCCACAATACCCTGGTCAATTCTTCATTCAACGCCGACCAGCATTTAAAAAAATTGACTTTCAACGAAACCGCCGAATTGTTCAATAAAGTTATTCCGTTCACCAAAGAGCTGGGAAATAGTGACATCGAAAATCGGAAAAAAGCCAGAGAAATTCTGCAGATCCTTTCTTCTCTGCCAGAGGATACGGAGCTGGCCAACCGGTCATTGAGCGCCAGCTTTGACGACCGGATCACA
The DNA here is from genome assembly GCA_028717325.1 of Candidatus Margulisiibacteriota bacterium. GTDB lineage: Bacteria > Margulisbacteria > WOR-1 > O2-12-FULL-45-9 > XYB2-FULL-48-7 > JAQUOB01. The sequence continues at coordinate 2,263 of JAQUOB010000138.1, read as the reverse complement.
AAAGCCATTGCCGGCAGTATCCACGGTAAATTCTTCAGCAACAAGGCGAGAGCGATCCAGTTGAACCCGCGCTACCTCAGCGCCCTGTCCCACGAATACGCCAAGCAAAGCATCCTGCCAGTATATTATTCATATCATGATATCAAGACCGCTTTTCCAAAAGTTTCTCTGCCGGACAAGGCCGACGAAAAGGGCTATTATTTAATTTCCCGGGAATCGACCCCCGCCGGAGCGCCAATTGCCCGGCTGGTCGACCAGGCGACCGTAGATGCCCATCCGGAATTGAGGGCCCCGGCCGAGATCAAGGGAGCAGCTTCGAGCGAGCGGACCCCGGCTGAATTCAGTGAATATGAAAAAGCGGCCACCATTAAACTTTATCTGGCCAATCTGCACCTGCCGATATCCGACAACTTAAAATTAGGCAATAGTTCCGATAAAGAAAGGGGCATGACCGACCGCCTCACCTTCATCGACGTGCGCAGCGCGATCGATGCTTTTGCCACCGGCCGCTATACTTTTGCGCCGGGAACTTTTAACCTGGAGCCGGCGGTCAGGGATATCCTGAAAAACATCACCCAAAACGCGGGCAACAATTTGTCGCAGGCGGAAATGAAAGTCCTCTCCAAGTTTGTCCGGGGGGTCGACCTGAAATTTGATGAGGCCGAAAAATCAACTCTCATTTCTTTATCCGTCAAATTAGAAGCCGGAGATTTCTCTTCACTTTCTGCGACCGACAAACAGACGATCAAGAATTGGGTCTCGAAAAACCTCAGGCCGGCTGCCAGCCGAATGGAAAGAAAGGAGGGTTTAAACGCCGAGGAAGTCCGGTTACTGAAAAACACGGCCCAGTTGATGCAGGATTATCAGATCGAGATCAAGGACCATCGTTTGATGTTCCTTGATCCTCGCAATGTGACATTCGGCAAAGAAATGCCGGCGGAGATCAGGGCGCAATTCAACGGCCAGTATCCCCAGTTGGTCGGCCTGTTGAGAAGGATACACTGGCAGATCGTCCTGCTTTCCGCCAAGAATCCGCCGGAAGAACAGCGCGAAATGGGTATGGTCAATAACTATACCCATTTTTGGCATGGCGTTCTGGAAGGGATCAAAGAGAGCGCTGCATCTCCCTCCGCCTTAATGCAAACGTCGATGGGCCTGCCGGAGGATACCACTTATCAGTTAAACCTCCTGCTCTTTCCGGCGGAAGCCGGTAAATTGGCGGCGGTCAGCAGTGAGATCACCCAGATCGAAGGCCAATTACAGACCCAATTGAACGAGGTTGGCATTAATGAATATCTTGCTCTTAATGAGCAGTTGCAGGCCCAAAAGACGGCACTGGATGGCAAGATCAAGCCATTAGAAGAAGAATTAACGAAACTGCGCAAACAGCTTGAAGGCGACAAACAGCCGGCCTTCGGGGCCGATGTCGTGGAATGGCAGGAAAGCCGCGAAGCGATGTCAAAGCACTACGAAGCTTTAGGCAAAGTTCTCAATGCTCTTAAAGGTGTCCAATCGGAGATATCCACTATTATCGAGTATTCAGAAAATGCCAAGGCCGAACCGTTACAGCTACTTGCCTCGCTCAAGCAATTAAGGACCACCTGTTTGACTTTTGCCCGCAAGCAGGAGCTTGGCCTGTTGAATCTGCCCGACAATGTCGCGCCGGGCAGCAAACATTTTATTGACGGCGTTCCGGCTATCTTTGAAAAAATAGGCGTTATTCTTAACGGCACCGGCGAGCAGGCGGGGATGTCCTCAATCTTGGCCAGGATTGACCAAAATCGCGGTAAGCTCCTTGAGACCGTCAATCAGCGCGATCTGAAGCGGGCGGACAAAGAAAGGGTCTTTACTCAGCTGTCCAGCGACAGGATGAACAAAACAAAATGGGACGCGATGAAAAATCTTTTCCAGGGCCTTTTCGGCAGTAACTGGAAACAAAAGTTTGCCGGTCTGCTGGCCAGGGTTTTGGTCGGCGAACAGGCCATGATCAGCGACATCGACGGCCGGGATTCCGGCCTGACCGCCTTTCAGTCGATCGAACAGTATTTCAGCCAGCCCGGCGTCGAAGATATCTCTCTTTCTTCGTTCATGCCCGTCCCGGGCGAATCAAAAGAAAAAACCCTGGCCAAAGCGGCCCTGGCCCAGATCTTTGCCCGGATCCCGCAGGATATTTTTGTCAACGCCACCCGCGCTCTCCCTGCCCTGGTCGCCGGACATGGTCGGATCACCGGTCTCCTGCTGACTTCACTGCTGGGTGAAGCGA
>JAQUOB010000137.1 GCA_028717325.1 Candidatus Margulisiibacteriota bacterium | reverse complement strand
ACCGAACAGATCAGCCGCGTTTGCGGCGGTGTCGGCGTAACCTTTGCCGCGTCAGCCCTCGGCTCGACCCCGATCATTCTCTTCGGCACCGACGAACAGAAGAAGAAATATATGCCCCCGATCGCGGCCGGCAAAAAACTGGCGGCTTTCGGCCTGACCGAAGCCAATGCCGGCTCCGATGCGGCCGGGCTCGAAACCACGGCCCGCAAAGAGGGGGACTATTACATTATTAATGGCACCAAGCAGTGGATCACCAACGGCGGCGAGGCCGAAACCTATACGGTTATCGCCATTACCGATAAAACCAAAGGCCCGCGCGGCGCCTCCGCCTTCATCGTGGAAAAAGGCACGCCGGGTTTCACCTTCGGCAAGAAAGAAAATAAAATGGGCATTCGCTGTTCCGCCACCCGCGAGCTGGTCTTCCAGGACTGCAAGGTCCACAAGAGCCAGCTGCTGGGCAAAGAAGGCATGGGCTTTATCGTAGCCATGAAGACGCTCGACCTGACCCGCCCGGGCATCGGCGCCCAGGCCGTCGGCATCGCTCAAGGAGCGCTCGACGAAGCGATCAAATACGCCCGCGAAAGAACACAGTTCGGCAAACCGATCGCCAGTATCCAGGCTATCCAGCACATGCTGGCCGATATGGCCACCCAGGTTGAGGCGGCCAGAGCACTGGTCTACGCCTGCGCTAAGATGATCGACGCCGGCCACAAAGATTATACGCTGCCCGCCTCCGAGGCCAAGCTGTTCGCATCCGACGTCGCGATGAAAGTCACGATCGACGCCATTCAGGTCTTCGGCGGGTATGGTTATATGAAAGAATATCCGGTCGAAAAGATGGCGCGCGACGCCAAGATAACGCAGATCTACGAGGGGACCAACCAGATCCAGAGAAATCAGATCGCCTTATCATTAATTAAAGAAGCCGCTACCAAGAAGTAATTTTAAATCTGTCCCAGAAACCCTTTCCGGTCAAAAAATAAGTACTCCGGCGCCCGCAGGCCGCGCGAAAAGAGGTAATGCAGGGCGATTGTTTCCCAGGCCATGTCAACCAGCTGGCCATTTCTAATCTTGCCAAAGGCTTCTTCAAGTGGAATCGCTTGGTATCCTGTGGCAAGATTGATTCGGCTGGCATCAACCTCAACAGTAACAGGAAAAACTGTTTCTGCCGATATTCCCGGCGTTGCAAAAGATGGGCCTAATTGCCGGCTAATTTTTGCCGTTGAAGCAGCTGACCGTCCAATAAGAGCTTCGACCCTCTCCTGGGCAACGGCCTCTAAGGTCACTCTTCCTTCATTGAGCTCGCCAATTTCTTCTGCCGTAAGCCTACAATTAATTCCGGTCGCAAAATTAGACGTTTCTCTAACTCCATCCAACACTAATCCTTTAGCGACCAATCTTTCGCTATTCAAGCCCCGTGCATAAAAAACTAATTGCTCTTCGGGATCAGGAATAATTGTCTGCCTTACTCCCTGCCCGTCAATAAAAGTAACAAATAACCCCAATGAGTTAACTCCCCCGAGCGGGAATGAAAGCATCGCGGGGAAGGGGCTCATTCCTTCCTCCCCTCTCTGGTACGCCAAGGCGTGCCTAAAATAGCGAACTGCAAGCCCATCTCCACCATCTGTTTCTAGGCGCTCATCTATCAACAATTCTTTGAAATTAACCCCCAGATTATTAGTCCTTGGGAGATTTATTGATTCTTCTCGGTGCCAATCAATGTTAATCTGACCTGATAATGCTGCCCAAAGCCGCAGCGCAGGCAACAGAAAGTGATGGATCGGCATATGGCTTTCCTTTTGAATCCTTATTAGCCCCGACAAGTTTGTTGCAAAGGGGACCAAACCTTGTTCATTGGCTGATCCTTCGCCAGCCGGCCTTAGCCCGCCTACATCTTTTCTTCTAACGGCTAAAATCCCATAGCAATGCTTTTCTAAATAATGTGAAGGATCAGGGTAGGTAGGCTGTCCAATGAAGAAGGCAGTTTGGTCTGCTTCTGTAATGCCGATTTCTTCCAAGGCTTCTCTTTGCATCGCCGCTGCCACCGCCTCTCCTCTTTCTATCCTCCCGGCCGCCCCTTCTATTTCGATGCCGCTGAGACCAGGCCCATAGTGGGATCTGTCAAGGACTGTTACTCCGGGAGGTAAAACTTCCGGTTTAAAAATCGGCTCTATATTAGGGCGTCGCATTCCTCTTTGCATTACAAATAGTAACTGATTATTTTGAGGTGCCTGCAACACGGCCAACGTCATCACGCCATCACCCTGCCCGGCAAAAGCCCGCCTAACATTTCTGGTTTGTGCACCATCGCGGCCGGCGACTCGGAATTCAATAAGAGTTGGGGCCCCGAATAAAGGCCGGCCCTGATTTGTAACGGTTTTCTGATTATTTATGCTTATTGCCACAATCCAAAGTTCCTCCATAACATATATCGTCAAAACGAATCGTGTATTTCATCTTTTCTCTCAAATATTTTTGTGGTATACTTTTACCAGGCGACTTAAAAAGGCCGCCTTTTTATTGTTATGGATATCATTGTCTGTATAAAGCAGGTTCCCGATACGACGGAAGTCAAGATCAACCCGGAAACCAACACCCTGGTCCGCGAGGGTGTCCCCTCCATAGTTAATCCCTTTGACGAGAATGCAATTGAAGCCGCGCTGCAGTTAAAAGAACAAAACGGCGGCACCGTCACTGTCATTACGATGGGGCCCCCGCAGGCGGCCGAAGCTTTGAAAACCGCGATCGCTATGGGAGTCGACGACGCGATCCTCATTTCCGACCGGGCCTTTGCCGGCTCCGACACCTGGGCCACCTCCTACACCCTCTCCCAAGCCATTAAAAAGATCGGCAAATACGACCTGATCCTCTGCGGCAAGCAGGCGATCGACGGCGATACCGCCCAAGTCGGCCCCGGCATCGGTGAATGGCTCGGCCTGCCTCAAGTCACCTTCGCCTCCAAGATCACTTTTGAGAACGGCAAGTTGAAAGTCGAACGCATGCTGGAAGAGGTCAATGAAGTCGTCGAGTGCCCCCTGCCGGCCGTGGTCACCGTGGTCAAACAAATAAATGAGCCTCGCTTGCCCTCGCTTAAAGGGTTAATGAGGGCGAAAAAGGCCGAGATCAAATCTTTCTCGGCGCAATTCATCGAATCCGACCTGGACAACACCGGGCTGAAGGGCTCTCCGACTTCGGTCGTCAAAATCTTTACGCCACCGGTCAAAGGCAGCAGCCAGATGCTCTCCGGCGAGCCGGAAGAGATGGTCAATTCCCTGCTCGGCAAACTGAAGGAACAAAAACTAATATGAGCATAAAAATATTACTTGATAAATGCACCGGTTGTACGCTCTGCGTCAAGGGTTGTCCCTTCGCCGCCATCAAAATGATCGACCGGCCGGCTGACGCCCCGGGAAAATCTAAAAAAGTCGCCGAGATCGATCTCGATGTTTGTACGCTCTGCGGCGCCTGCGTTGAAGCTTGTAAGTTTGACGCGATTGAACTGAAGAAAGAACTCTCCGGCACCGGTGCTTCGATCGCCGGCTATCACGGCGTTTGGATCTTCGCCGAACAGCGCGAGGGCCAGGTCCAACCGGTCGCCTACGAACTGCTGACTGAAGGTAAAAAGCTGGCCGCCGACCTGGGAGTCGAGCTAAGTGCAGTGCTCTGCGGCGAGGCCGCGATCGAAGAAGAAGTCGATAATCTTTTCGGTTATGGGGCTGACAAAGTTTATCTCATCACCCATCAGGAATTAAAGCATTATCATACGGCCCCTTACACGCGCGCGATCGCCGAAGCGATCCAAAAGTTTAAACCCGAAATTTTCCTGCTCGGTGCGACAACTCTGGGCCGCGACCTGGCCGCCCGGTTGGCGATCCGGGTCGGCGCCGGGCTGACGGCTGATTGCACCGGGCTGGCGATCGATCCCGTTAAAAAGATACTGTTACAAACCCGCCCGGCCTTCGGCGGCAACATCATGGCGACCATCCAGACGCCGAATAACAGGCCGCAGATGGCAACCGTCAGGCCCAAGGTCTTCAAAAAATCCAAAATCCAAAATCCAAAATCTCAACAAGGTAATGTTATTAAATTCAATCCGGTCATCAGAGAAACCGATCTGGCGGTTAAACTTTTGGAGA
>JAQUOB010000136.1 GCA_028717325.1 Candidatus Margulisiibacteriota bacterium | reverse complement strand
CCGGGCCAATTGCCGCCCTGGTGCGGGGCGATCATGCCATCAACGAGGCCAAGCTCAAGAAAATCACAGGGGTCGAAGACCTGCGGCTGGCGAACGAAGCGGTCATTAAGAGAGTGACCGGCGCGCCGGTCGGGTTTGCCGGACCGGTCGGCCTCAAAGGGGTCAAAATAATCGCCGACAACGCGGTGGAATTGATCGAGGACGGGGCTTCGGGCGCCAACAGGGAAGACCATCATCTCATCCATATCGCTCACGGGCGCGATTATAAGGCCGACCTGACAGGTGATATCAGATTTGCCGTCCATGCCGACCAGTGCCCCCGCTGTGAGAAGGGCAAGTTCGAGGTTTCGCGCGGCATAGAAGTCGGCCATATCTTCAAGCTCGGGACGAAATATTCGGCCAAAATGAACTGCGCCTATCTTGACGAGGGCAACCAGGAAAAAGTCATGATCATGGGCTGTTACGGCATCGGCGTCAGCCGCACCGCCGCCGCCGCGATCGAACAGAATAACGACAAAGACGGCATCGTCTGGCCGCTGCCTCTCTCTCCTTTCCAGCTGGCGATCGTGCCGGCCAATATACTGGAAAAAGAACAGGCCGATGTTGCTGAAAAAATTTATGGCGACTGTTCAAAGGCCGGGATTTCCGTCCTGCTTGACGACCGCGAAGACAGAATGGGGGTCAAGCTCAAGGACATCGACCTGATCGGTATCCCTTATAAGCTGATCATCGGCAAGGCGCTCAAAGAAGGCAAAGTTGAACTAAAGAGCCGGAAGAGCGGCGCAACCGAACTGATCGAAACTTCGCAAGCGATCGAGCGGCTAAAGGACCTAAAATGAGAGAAGCCTGCGGCGTCTACGGGATCTATTCATACGACGGCGATCATCTCGCCAAACCGACTTACTACGGCTTGTTTTCCCTCCAGCACCGCGGCCAGGAATCGGCCGGGATCTTTACCTCGGACGGCCAAAAATTCAGGGGCAAGGTCGGGATGGGACTGGTCAACGTGGTCTTTAACAGCGAAGAGGACCTAAAAGATTTTACCGGCAATATCGCGATCGGCCACGTCAGGTATTCAACCACCGGCTCTTCCGTCATCGCCAATGCCCAGCCGATCATCGTCGAATCAAAATTCGGTCCGATCGCCCTGGGGCATAACGGCAATCTGATCAACACCGACGAGCTGCGGTCCGAACTGCCGGATTATAAATTCAAGAGCACGACCGATTCGGAGGTCATTGCCGCCCTGCTGGCCAATTCTCCTGAAAATGATTTTGAAGCCGCTTTGACCGCGACGCTCAAAAAATGCCGCGGCGCCTTTTCGCTCGTTATCATGACGCTCGACAAGCTGATCGGCGTGCGCGACCAGCACGGCATCAGGCCGCTGTCGGTCGGCAAGATGAACCAGGCCTATGTGATTGCCTCCGAGACCTGCGGGCTGGATGTGGTGGGGGCCGATTTTGTCCGCGACGTGGCGGCCGGCGAAATGGTTATCATCGACAAGAATGGATTGCAGTCAAAGACCTGGAGCCGCGGCGAGAAGGAAGCGCTCTGCGTCTTCGAATTTATCTATTTTGCGCGCCCCGACAGTTTGCTGGGCGGGCGGAGTTTTCACGATGTCAGGGTCAACTTGGGGAAATATCTGGCCAAGGAACAGCCGGCCGAGGCCGAAATGGTGATCGCGGTCCCCGATTCGGGGATCCCTGCCTCGATGGGCTACGCCTCGGAAGAAAAGATCCCTTATTCCGAAGGCATGATCAAAAACCGTTACATCGGCCGCACTTTTATCCAGCCCAGCCAGATCATGCGCGACATCGGCGTCAAGCTGAAACTCAACCCGATCCGCGACGCTATCCGCGGCCGCAAGATCGTGGTGATCGATGACTCGATCGTTCGGGGGACGACTTCGCGCCAGATCGTGCGAATGCTGCGCGATAACGGGGCCCGCGAGGTCCACATGAGGATATCTTCTCCGCCCATTCTTTGCCCCTGTTTTTATGGGATCGATACGGCGACGCGCTCGGAGTTGATCGCGGCCAATCTCTCCGTCGAGGGGATCAGGAAATATATCGAGGCCGATAGTTTGGGTTATCTAAGTTTGAAGAGCCTGGTCAAAGCGACCAATCTGCCCCAGGACCGGCTCTGCCTGGCCTGTTTAAACGGCGAATATCCGGTTAAAGCGCCCGAAAGAATGCAGAGCTTAAAGCTGGCCGGTTTTTAGTAGATTGGAATCCTGCGACTGAACGTCGCGGATTCCAAATTTCGAGGAAACCGCGAAGTTTATTCGCAGGTTTCCGAGTATGGTTTTCTCAAGGGGGTGAAGGGAAAATGGATGAACAGAGTTTCCCGAAATGCCAGAAGTGCTCAAGCGGTAATTTAGTTCCCTTGTCTGATTTCAGCAACAACGCAGTTTCGATCAAATATAAAGCGTGGGCTTGCACCAACAAGGACTGCCGGTTTTTTATCGTCCTGCGCGGCGGCGATGTCTATTACGGGACGGCGACGGCGGAGGCGGCTCGTTAAATTGGGGGAATAAACAAATGATAACTTATAAACAAGCCGGAGTCGATATCGAAGCGGGCTATGAAGTGGTCCGCCGGATCAAAAAGGTAGCCAAGGGGATCGGCCTGTTCGGCGGCCTCTATCCGCTGGGCAAACAATATCTGGTCGGCGCCACCGACGGCGTGGGCACCAAGCTTAAGCTGGCCTTTATGCTCAATAAGCACCATACGATCGGGATCGATCTCGTGGCGATGAACGTCGACGACGTGGCGGCCATGGGGGCCAAACCTTTATTCTTTCTTGATTACATCGCCCTGCACAAGGTCGATCCGAACCTGGTCGAGAAGATCGTCAAGGGGATCGTTGAGGGCTGCCGGATCGCCGGCGTCGAGCTGGTCGGCGGCGAAACGGCCGAGCTCTCCGACATGTACCAGAAAGGCGAATACGACCTGGCCGGCTTTGCCGTCGGGGTCGTGGACAAAGATAAGGTCATCAATGGCTCAAAGATCAGGGAAGGGGACCGCATTATCGGCCTGGCCTCGTCCGGCCTGCACAGCAACGGCTATACCCTGGCGCGCAAGGTGATTTTTGAGAAGGCCCAAATCCAGCCGAAAGACAAACTGGACGATTTTGACAAGTCGATCGGCGAAGAACTGCTGACGCCGACCCGCATCTATTCGCCCCTGATCCTTGAAATGGTCAAAAAGTTCAAGCTCAAGGCGATCTCCCATATAACGGGCGGCGGCATCCCGGAGAACCTGGGCCGGGTCATCCCGCCGAAGAAACAGGCGGTCATCGAGCTCAATTCCTGGCCGATACCAAAGATCTTCCGGCTGATCCAGCGGTTGGGCGACGTCGATCATGAGGAAATGTACAAGACATTCAATATGGGGATCGGCATGATCCTGGTCGTCGATTCAAAAGAAACGGACAAAGTGCTCCAGTACCTGGCCAGGAAAAAAGAAAAGGCCTATCTGATCGGTGAGATTTCGAAGGGGAATAGAGAAGTTATTATTATTTAATCCTCACCCCTTTCTTCCGACTTCGTCGGAATTCATTCCCCTCTCCATCTTCGATGGAGAGGGGTGGCACGAACGAAGTGAGTGACGGGGTGAGGTGGGGGAAACGAATGCTAAATCTCGGAATTTTAATTTCCGGCCGGGGGTCTAACCTACAGGCCATAATAGACGCTTGTGAGAGCGGTAAAATTCCCGCTAAAGTCGCGGTTGTGATCTCCAATGTCGCTTCGGCCGGCGGCCTGGAACGGGCGAAAAAGCATAATATCCCGGCAATTGTTTTTGAGCCAAATAATTTTAAAGACAAGAATACATATGAGCTGGAGATCGTCAAGGAATTGAAAAAGCATGGCGTTCTACTGGTCTGCCTGGCCGGCTATATGAGAATAGTCGGGCAGGTTTTGCTCGAACATTTTCCTCATCGGATCGTTAATATCCATCCGTCGCTTTTGCCGTCTTTTCCCGGCCTGCACGCCCAGCGGCAGGCGCTTGACCACGGCGTGACGGTTACCGGCTGCACCGTCCATTTTGTTGACCGGGGCTGCGACACCGGCCCCATTATTATTCAATCGGCGGTGCCGGTCAAGGAAAATGACACGGAAGAAACTCTGTCCGAGAGGATATTGCAGCAAGAGCACCATATATATCCGATAGCCATCGAATTT
>JAQUOB010000135.1 GCA_028717325.1 Candidatus Margulisiibacteriota bacterium | reverse complement strand
GAGGCGACCCGGTTGTTCCTGACGATCCCTTCAAGCACGCGATGCATGAATTAATTATAGCATACTATAATTAAAAGGAAAATTTTCAATAATTAGTCGTCTTTATCTGAAATTCCCGCCTGAAATTGACGATATTATATGCGGGAAGCCGACGTTGGTCGGACAGGCATAATTTTAGGAGGCTGTTAATGCTTTCTGCCCTTACACTGCAAGCCAAACCATTCGGAGGATTCCGCGTCTCTTACACAAAGCGGCCGGCGGGGCAACGGAAACTCATTGCCAGAGGCGACGAGGCAACCGTAACGCGGCTTGTCGGGGGAGAATATAATGGAATGGTTGAGAGGCTGCAACATAGCAATCAAGATCGTTTTAAAGCTGACCTCTTTTACTCTTTCTGCAATTCAATTCCTGGCCGGTTGCCAACGGGGCTGCTACCAATACCATATTACAGGCCAGAAAAATTTGTCGTCAATTTTTTCCAATTGGCATTTTCCAAACTAATTTTCCCAGACAATTTTATCAATGTAACCGAAATGAAACTGCAAAGAACAAAGAGCGGACTACTGACCTCATTCTACTCGGATTACATCCAAATACGTGAAGACACGATCCAACAAAGACGGCAGAACTACCATCAATATTACGCTCCAACCGGAGAAAGACTGCCCAAGGGCCTTTCGTCGGATCAAGCAGAAATTACAATACAGAAATGCCGGCGTGATCCCAGGAAAAGAAGCGAGGATGAGATATTGGCCAAAAAGCTCTTGGCCACTTCTGCCGATGGTCAAGAATACGAAAAAGAGCCGACGTTGTTATCAAAATTTGACGAAATATCAAAAGCGGGTATTTTTGTTGTGCATCCAAGCATGAATTATGGTATCGACCATAATGGCAATATAGTCTTTTTTGAAATTGAGTCAATCAGCCTTAACCAGGCAGTAAAAGAAGCTAATAATTCAAAGCAACGAAATGAAGCTATTGGATTGCTTGCGATGAGTTTAGCCATAGCTCTGAAAGGAGCAGCACACTTGGAAAAAGCGGTTCAAAATGATTGGTATTCGGAATACCATAATATTGAAGTTCAAGATCTCTATGAGGCAACGCTTTGCCTGCTTACGGTAGAAAAAGCGGAAAGACACCTGCCAACTATATTAAAAGACCCATTCGGATTTGATTGGGCCGGCCTTATTAAACCGATCGATTACAAAGAATGGAGCCGGCATGTCAAAGAAAAAAGTAGCCTGGATATCGGCCAATTTCCCAGATTTTCTATCGACCCGCAAATATTCGCTATTTTCTGATCACATCATAAACGTCGGAAACCTTGCGGATAGCGGCGGTAACAGCGGCCAGCTGGTCGGTATTCCTGATATCAACTATCAATCTCAAGAAAGCCGAACTGCCGCGTTTAGTTGAAACTTTGGCGGCGGAGACATTCGTTCCTGTTTCGGAAACCTGCGTTAGGATATCCTTAAAAACGCCGACGCGATCGAACGCTTCCACTTCTATTTCGACCGGGAAGAGCTGGTCGATCGTCGGGTTCCACTCGACCTTGACCGCTTTTTCGGCCGCCATCGGCAATCTGGCTAGGTTCGGGCAATCGCTCCTGTGAACGGCGATCCCCTTGCCCTGGCTGACGTAGCCGACGATCGCGTCCCCGGGTATCGGGAAACAACAGCGGGAAAATCTCGTCAGGACGTTTTCCAGCCCGGCCACGATCACGGCCGTCTTGGCGGAAACTTTCGGTCTCGGCACCAACAATGGTTTGACCGAAGCTTCTTCCCTGGCAGCAACGGTCCCCTCCTCTATCTTCTCCTCGCCCCTCTGCTCCTTGAACCATTTTTTGATCCTGATCCGCGCGCCCGCCGTCCTGGCAAAGCTCAACCAGTCCATCTTGGGATTGTCTTTTTTGCCGGTGATAACTTCGACAATATCGCCGTTGTTGAGAGTTGAGTCGAGCGACACGATCCGGCCGTTGACCTTGACGCCAACACAGCGATGGCCGACCTCGGTGTGGACACGGTAGGCAAAATCGATCGGCGTCGCGTTGAGCGGCAGGGCGAAGACGTCGCCTTTCGGCGTAAAAACGAAGACCTCGTCGACGACCAGATCGATCTTCAAGCTCTCCATAAAATCCTTGGCGTCTTTCAACTCGCTCTGCCAGTCGAGCATCTGGCGGAACCAGGCCATTTTCTGGTCGAGGACCTTGTCCGTCTCCCCTTCTTTATAGCGCCAGTGGGCCGCCACGCCGTACTCGGCGATGCGATGCATCTCGCGCGTCCTGATCTGTATCTCGACGGGGCGGCCGTCGGGGCCGATGACGGTGGTGTGCAGCGACTGGTAGCCGTTCGATTTCGGCATGGCGATATAATCCCTGAAGCGGCCCGGTATCGGCTTCCAGGCGTCGTGCACGATGCCCAGCACGTTGTAACAGTCCTTGACCGATTCGGTGATGACCCGCACCGCCGTGAGATCGAAGATCTCGCCGAACTCGAGGTTCTGGTCGGTCATCTTCTGGTTGATGCTAAAAAAATGTTTGGCGCGGCCGTTGACCTCGGCCTTGAGGCTGGTCTTCCCCAGCAGAGATTTTAACAGCTCGATGAAATTCTCGATGAACTCTTCGCGCCGGCCCCGGCTCTCGGCCACCCGCTGTTTGATCTCTTCATATCTATCCGGCTGAAGGTATAAAAAGGCCAGGTCCTCGAGCTGCCACTTGAGCCGCCACATGCCCATCCGGTGCGCCAGCGGCGCGAAGATGTCGCGGGTTTCGATCGCCGTCTCGATCTGTTTGTCCGGCGAGAGGAACTGGAGGGTTTGCATGTTGTGGAGCCGGTCGGCCAGCTTGATGATGATGATCCGGTAATCCTCCCCCATGGCGACGAACATTTTGCGGAAATTTTCCGCCTGCCGCTCTTCCCGCCCGGTAAAGGAAAACTGGCTTAGCTTGGTCACACCCTCGACCATTTTGGCGATCTCGGGGCCGAATTTTTCGGCCAGCTGTTTGGTGGTCACCTCACCGTCTTCGACCACGTCATGGAGCAAGGCCGCGGCAATGGTTTTGGAGTCCTGCTCGAGATCGGCCAGAATATTGGCGACGGCCAGGGGATGAGTTATGTAAGGATCGCCCGAGAGGCGTTTGTGGTCGCGGTGAACCTGCGCGGCAAACTCGTAAGCTTTTTCAACGACAGCGGTGTCGGCTTTGGGATTGTACGAATTGATCTTCTCGATCAGCGATTTCATCTCTTGTAGCGGCTACGGTCCATGACGCCGATACCCGGCGGGATCGCCGAACGGCGCGGCTCCGGCTTGTGATGGGTCGTTTCCCTCGGCGCCGGCGGCCGGGCGCCCCCGGACGCGCGCATAGCGATCAGCACCCGGCAGGAATTTTCGAGCGACGAAGTGTAGCGGTAAGCTTCTTCCAGGTTCTTGCCGATCGCAAAACTGCCGTGGCTCTTGACCACCGCCACTACGCTCGATCCCTGCAGAAAAGAAGGAAGCAAGCGGGCGACTTCATCGGAGGCGATCGCCTGGTGGGCACGCACGATGGCCGCCGACCGGAAAAGGTTCAGGCCCTCGGCGTCCTGGGGGATGATCTTATTGTCGGTAATGGAAACCGCGATGGCGTTCGGCGAATGGGCGTGAACAATGGCCTGGGCCTGGGTCTCACGATAGATCGCACGATGGGTCGAGAGCTCGCGGGAGGCGGCGGCGTCACGCTCGTCTTTCTCCAGCCCCACTTCCACTATATCGCTCTCCTTCAGGTCGCCCAGCATCGCGTCCCGCCGGGTGATCAAGATCTTGTCGCCCTGGCGGACGCTTAGATCGCCGCCGTGCGAATCGACCAGCCCCTCCTGCCACAGATATTTGCCGATCCTGATAAATTCTTCGTGCATTTTATCCTCCTTGTAACAACTGCAGATGGACTTCGGGTATTTTATCGACTACTGATGAATGCCTGATCGTTTCGAACCGCTCAACGACCTCTTTGCGCTTGAGCCGCTTCAACCGTTCGAGGCTGAAATCTTCGATGTTGAAAGAAGCCATGACCGAACCAATGATCACCGCCCGGCGGATGTTGTCCGCGCCGAGGTCGCCGGTCTTGGCCAGGTAGCCGAGGAAAGCGCCGCCGAAGCTGTCGCCCGCGCCGGTCGGGTCGCGCAGCAGCTCCTGCGGATAGGAGGGCGCG
>JAQUOB010000134.1:3027-4196 GCA_028717325.1 Candidatus Margulisiibacteriota bacterium | reverse complement strand
CCGCTGACACAAACCGCCCGCCCTCTCCATTGGGAATGGAGAGGGGAAATACAAAATGCATTTTACCCTCTCCCTCTGGGAGAGGGTGAGAGACTTTAGCGTTAGCGGGTGAGGGATGTTATAATACTCTCATGCTTAAAGTTCAAGTCAAAGTCCTGCCCCACGGCGCAGGCGTGCCTCTGCCGAAATATATGAGCGAACATGCCGCCGGCATGGACCTCTACGCAGCGGTCAACCCGGAAATAGTTATCCCGCCCGGTGAATGGCAGCTGGTGCCGACCGGCCTCTCGATCGCCCTGCCCGAGGGCTATGAAGCCCAGGTCAGGCCGCGGTCCGGCTTGGCGCTGAAGCAAGGCGTGTCGGTCCTCAACACGCCCGGCACCGTCGATGCCGATTACCGGGGCGAGGTCGGCGTGATTCTGATGAACCACAGCAAAAATGATCTGGTCGTCAAACGCGGCGACCGCATCGCACAGATGATAATCAATAAGATCGAGCGGATCAACTTTGAGGAGGTCGAAGAACTGCCGGCGACCGATCGGGGAGCCGGGGGATTTGGTTCTACGGGGGTAAAACATGGCTAATATTAAAGTGATAGTTAACGGCGCGAAAGGCAAAATGGGGCAGGAAACGGTCAAGGCGATACAGAAAGAATCCGACCTGACGCTGGTCGGCCAGACCGATATCGGGGACGACTTGGCTCAAACAATCCGCGATTCGGGGGCGGAAGTCGTCGTTGATTTCACCAATCCCCAGAGCGTTATGGGCAATATCCGCATCATCCTCGAAAACGGCGCCCACGGCGTCATCGGCACGACCGGCACGACCGAAAAGGAGATGAGAGATGTCAAGGCCCTGACCGACAAGCATAAAGTCAACTGCCTGATCGCGCCGAATTTTGCCATCGGGGCGGTCCTGATGATGCAGTTCGCCCAGGAAGCGATCAAATATATGCCCAACGCCGAGATCATAGAATTTCATCACGAGACAAAAGTCGATAAGCCGTCGGGCACCGCCCTGCGGACAGCTCATCTGCTGGGCAAAGAGGTCCCTATCCACTCGGTCAGACTGCCGGGGCTGGTCGCTCATCAAGAGGTTATTTTCGGAGGGCTCGGCCAGACGCTGACGATCCGGCACGACTCGATCTCAAGAGAATCATTCATGCCGGG
>JAQUOB010000134.1:0-2927 GCA_028717325.1 Candidatus Margulisiibacteriota bacterium | reverse complement strand
TCCAGCGGGAAGAAAACTCCGGAAAAAAAGAAGATCGGCGACACGACCAGCTCGGTGTAATAATTAAAGAAATCAAAGCTCGGCGCGAACGACGTTACGATCATCGAGAGCGAGCCGAACAGGATGCCGATCAGCACCATGAGGACGAACAGGATCAGGATGATCGGCCAGGAAACCGGCAGCACCCCCAGAAGCACCGCCACAATGTACATTAAGAAGCCACTGATCACGCCGCGAAACATCCCCCAGACGATATCACCGGCAATAATGTCCTCGGCCAGGAGCGGCGTGGTGATCAGGGCGTCCCAGATCTTTTCCAGGACCATCCGCACGTACGAATCATAGAGGCATTCGAAGGTCGACGTCAGCATAACGGAGGCGATGACCAGCCCGGAAGCCAGGAAATGGATATAAGACTGGCCGCCGAATAAGCCCATGTAAGCGCCCAGGCCGAGCCCCATCGCGATTAAATAAAAGAACGGCTCGCCCAGGCTGATCAGCAGTGTCGGTATCACAAACCGCTTATAAGCCTGCAGGTTTCGTTTCCAAACATAATAAAAACGCCACGAGAGATTCATTCGATGATCTGTCTCCCCGTAAGTTTTAAGAAAACATCTTCCAGTGTTGCCGGACGTCGATAAACCCGGTCCTTCGAGTCTTTGACCTCGATCATCTCGCCGCCGAATTCCTCTTCGATCAGCTCTGAAGGCATTCCCTGCCTGATAATTTTTCCTTGATGCATAATGACAATCTCGTCGCAGAGTTGTTCGGCTTCTTCCATATATTGCGTGGTCAGGACCATGCTGACTCCACGCCTTTTCAATTCGCGCAGACGCTGCCAGATCAGATGGCGGGCCTGCGGATCGAGCCCGGTCGTCGGCTCGTCGGCAATAATAAGTTTAGGCTGATTAATGAGCGCCCGGGCGATCTGCAGGCGCCTTTTCATGCCGGTCGAGAGTTCCTCTATCCGGTTGTTCATCTTATTCTTCAGTTCCACGAATTCCAGAAGTTCCAGCACCCTTTTTTGAGCTTCTTGCCGGTTAATGCCGAAAAACTCGGCGAACAGCACCAGATTTTCATAGGTGGTCAGATCCTCATCCAGGTTGAGCTCTTGAGGGATAACACCAAGCAGCATTTTTATTTCACGGTTATCCACCCCAGCATCCAGGCCGGCTACTTTCAATTCCCCGGAAGTTTTCGGGGAAACGCAATGGATCATGCGGATCGTAGTGGTTTTGCCGGCGCCGTTCGGGCCGAGAAAGCCGAAGCATTCGCCTTCTTTTATCTCAAAAGAGATACTGTCCACCGCTACGAGATCAGCAAATTTTTTGGTCAGGTCTTTGGCTGTGACTATCGACGGCATAGCTTATATTATAGTATAATGAGAACGCTGTGGCCAAGTACTTTAAGATCGTGGCGGAAAACCGTAAGGCCCGCTTCGATTATACGATAATAGAAAGCTACAAGGCCGGGCTGGTCCTGACAGGCAATGAGGTCAAATCGCTCCGCCAGGGCAAAGCCAATTTACAAGACAGTTTCGCCCGGGCCGAGCAAGGCGAGCT
This sequence comes from Candidatus Margulisiibacteriota bacterium, assembly GCA_028717325.1. Classification (GTDB taxonomy): domain Bacteria; phylum Margulisbacteria; class WOR-1; order O2-12-FULL-45-9; family XYB2-FULL-48-7; genus JAQUOB01. The sequence goes on along the minus strand of JAQUOB010000134.1, from coordinate 1,365 downwards.
CTGGATCTACGGCCTGCACGTCAGCCCCTACTCTGCCGCCGACCAGAACAAGATCGATCCCCTGCGCCGGCGCAAAGTCCTGCTGGAAAAACGCGAACTGGTGAAATTGGCCGGCAAAGCCGCCGAAAAAGGATTGACAGTTGTTCCCCTTAAGGTATACTTTGAGGGCAATTGGGCCAAGGTCGAGTTGGGTCTCGCGAAAGCAAAAAAGAAATACGAAAAACGTGACAAGCTTAGACGTCAAACAGCTGAAAGAGAGATTGAAAGAGCTTTTAAAGGAAAAACTTATGATCGGAAAAGCAAGCGCTAAAAAATACACCGTGGCCGATCTCTACACCGAGGCCGCTAAAATGGTCAAAGGTGAAATGTCGGCGCTCAAGAATAAACCGCTCGATCCGGAAGAAACGGAAAAAGCCGAAGCGCTGGCCAGATTTATCTCCAAAACCGTGCTCAAAGAGATGAAGGTCGTATGAATATCGGTGTGCCCGGCCAAAAACCTTTTGTTCCGCCAATTAATCCTAAAGAAGTAAAGCCGGAAAAAGCGCCGGAAGAAAAGCTGACGCCCCAGCCGACGGTTAAGGCGCCTACGCAGCCGGGCATCGGCCGCGGGCCCGAGCTCGACGCTCACGCCATCGCGACGCGGCTGGCGATCCTGGCCACCGAAGCCAAAGAAAAAGAACTCAAGTTCGAAGACATCATCGACCGGGTGATCGAAGAGACCGGCATGACCAACCCGCAGTCGGCGATGGAAGAGGCCAACCGCAAGGTCCAGCGCGAGATCGAGGATGAGATCGTCAAGATCAAAGAGAACAAAGAGCTGATGGACGAAGCCGAATCCTGGCAGGAGTTCGCCCGGGTCCTCTCACAAATGAACGAAGAACAGGTCGAGGGCTTCCTCGGACTGCTGAAAGACACGATCAATGCACGAAGCTTCTCGTAGCCAATGACTAATTACTAATTTCTAATGACTAATTATTGAATTTTTATCCGGATTTTAAACAAATACATAAATTAGTCATTCGTCATTAGTCATTAGTAATTTTCGCATGGGGCAGTAAGGGTTTTGACGGGGAGTTGTGGTTGCGCAAGTTGCGAGCCGAGGGTGCTACAAGCCTCGTAAAACACGGTAGCCAACGTCACAAATGCAGACGTAAAACAAGCTATGCAAGGCGTCCAGTGGATGGTTTCAAGAACTAGTTTCTTGGCCGCCAATGACAACGCTTTTGCACTCGCCTCTTAATTAAATAAGTGGCGCGTCTTCCGGGTCCGCCGTTAGGTCCGGGTCAAGACGCCATTATGACGGATGCGTAATCTTTCTTTTCCGGTTGGGAGGTTACAAAGTAAAAGACATCGGATAGTCCGGGA
>JAQUOB010000133.1:2722-4197 GCA_028717325.1 Candidatus Margulisiibacteriota bacterium | reverse complement strand
TATTCTTCCCTCTTGCCGAACTCTTCTTTGAGCTCTTCAAACTTGCTCTTGCCCTTGTCGAGCGCCTCTTTTAATTTCTCGCGGGTCTGCTCACCCTTTTGCGGCGCGAACAGGAGCCCCCCGATAAAACCCAAGAGTCCTCCCAGAGTCAGGATCTTAAATACCCGGCCGATCTTGCCCATAAAATTCCCCCCTTATTTTTTAAGTAAAACTTCCAGCCCTTTTTTTAAGCCCGCGGCGAACGCGACCAGCGTGGACTGGCCGGGCAGTTTTTTGCCCAGTCGGCCCTTGGCCAGATCGACAGCCCCGGCCAGCATGGTCACAACATCAATTAAAGAAGTGACGGCCCGGACCTTTTCGGTCACTTCCCGGACCGAGCGCTTGACGTCGATCAGGATGATGATCAAGAGGACCGTTCCGACTACAAAAGCGATCAAAAGCAGTATGGCGCAAAAGATCAAGATATTGAGCAAATAAGTTTGCATCATTTATTCCCCCTTCGCCAGATCGTCCTGGACTTTGCCCGCTTCTTTTTTCGCTTCGGCCAGCGCCTGCGAAAAACGGCTGATCACGTCGTCCAGGTCAAATTCTTTGAGCTTATCCTTGATCAGGTCCCGTGATTTCTCGCCGCTTAAGGGCGCGAACAGGACGCCGACCGCCGCCCCGATCAGGCCGCCGATCAGGAGTCCTTCCATCAAATGCGATTCTTTGTCTTCATGGCACATTGTTTTTCCTCCTTAAGCCCGGGGGTAAGAGCCTAACAGCTTCAGGAACGAAGTTTTTCGTTTTATTTCCGTCAGCGCGTCGGCGATGACCGCGTCCTGGCGGTGGCCCTGCAGATCGGCAAAAAAGTAATAATCGCCGAGCGCTTTTTTCGACGGCCGCGATTCGATCTTGGTCAGGTTGATATTGCGCATGGCGATCTCGGCCAGCACATCGTGCAGGCCGCCCGGCCGGTCTTTGGCAATGGAGAAAACAATCGAGGTTTTGTCGTCGCCGGTCCGCGGATGGTCGGTCTTGCCCAGCACGACAAAGCGGGTCTGGTTGTCATGGGCATTGATCTTTTCGGCCACGATCTTCAGGCCGAAGAGTTTGGCCGACGCAGCCGTGCCGATGGCGGCAAAAACGCTGCCTTTGACCTTGCCGTGGGCGATCACTTTTTCTCCCAAAGAAGTAGCGACCTGGCGGACGGCTTCACCGGAGCTGTAGGCCAGATGCAATTTTGTTTTCGGCAATTTCCGGCGCAGAAAATCCTTGCACTGGTCAAGTATCTGCGGATTGGAGATAACGTCCGTGATCTCGGAGAGAGTTATCCCTTTCTGGACTATCAGGTAATGATAGATCGGCACGATGAGCTCCTGCCTGATCATCAGATTGACTTCCTTGACCAGCATATCGGTCACGATGCCGATCGTGCCTTCGATCGAATTCTCGATCGGCACGATCGCTTCATTGATCTTTTTCCGGTCCGCCGA
>JAQUOB010000133.1:0-2622 GCA_028717325.1 Candidatus Margulisiibacteriota bacterium | reverse complement strand
ACGACGGCCCGCGCGGCTTTGGCAATTTCTTCAGCAGTCAAGCCGTACTTGACCAGCAACTCTTCCGGTTTGCCCGATTCTCCAAAAACGTCTTTTAAGCCGACCCGGACCATAGGTACCGGCCAATTCTCCACGATAACTTCGGCTACCGCTCCACCCAACCCGCCCAGGATCGAATGTTCTTCCACAGTAACTAGAGCGCCGGTCTCTTTGGCGCAGTTGACGATCAGCTCTTTGTCCAGCGGCTTGATCGTATGAAGATTGACGACCCGGGCTTCGATCCCGTCTTTGGCAAGCAGAGCGGCGGCGTCAAGCGAGGGAGCAACCATGGTGCCGCAGGCAAAGATCGTCAGACCGCTGCCCCCTCTCATAACCTCGCCTTGACCGATCTTGAAATCGTAATTCGGGTCCTCGTGGAGAACCGGCGTCTTCGGGCGGCTCAAGCGGATGTACATCGGACCGTAAAACTTGACCGCTTCACGAATGACACGTTCGGTCTCGACCGCGTCGGCCGGTACCACGACGGTCATATTCGGCAGGGCCCGCATGATCGCGATATCTTCGTTCGCCTGATGGGAGGCGCCGTCTTCGCCGGTCGTGATGCCCGCGTGGGTCACGACGATCTTGACGTTCAGGCGCGTATAAGCGACCGAAACCCTGACCTGGTCCCAGGCGCGGCCCGAACCAAAGACGGCAAACGTTGAGGCAAAAACGATCTTGCCGGCGGCGGCCAGCCCGGCCGCAGTGCCGATCATGTCCTGTTCGGCCACGCCCATGTCAAAGAAGCGCTCCGGAAAAGCCTTGGCGAAAACCGAAGTTTTGGTGGAAACCGAAAGGTCCGCGTCCAGCACGACAACGTCGGGATTTTCACGGCCGATCTCCGCCAGGACCTTACCGTAGGCGTCGCGGGTCGCGATCATCTTTTTCTCGGTCATGACTTATCTCTTTCCAGGCGGCAGAGTTCTTCCAGCGCTTTTTTCTCTTCATCGGCAGTCGGGGCCTTGCCGTGATAATCGAGGGGATTGGCTTCCATAAAGCTGACGCCTTTGCCTTTGACCGTTTCGGCGATAATGACGGTCGGCCCACCTTTCGTTTTTTCGGCCTTTTCCAGCGCGTCGATCAGGGCTTCCATTTTATGCCCGTCGCAGGAGAGGACGTTCCAGCCGAAAGCTTTCCATTTATCGTGGAAAGGCGCCAGGTTCTTTATTTCGCGGACCGCTCCGTCGATCTGGTATTTATTGTGATCGATGATCGCCGTCAGGTTGTCCAGTTTATAATGCGCGGAGGTCATCGCCGCTTCCCAGATCTGTCCCTCCTGGCATTCCCCGTCGCCCATCAGGCAATAGACCCGGGAGCTTCTTTTGTCCAGACGGTTGGCCAGCGCCATGCCGTTGGCCGCCGAAAGCCCCTGGCCGAGGGAACCGGTCGACATTTCGATCCCCGGCAAGGAGAGCATATCAACGTGGCCCTGGAGCGAACTGCCGATCTGCCGCAAGGTTTTCAGGTAACCGACCGGAAAATAGCCGGCTTCGGCCAGCGCCGCGTAAAGAATGGGGGCCGCGTGCCCCTTGCTCATGACAAAGCGATCGCGCTCCGGCCAGGCGGGCTTTTTCGAATCGTAGCGCATTTTGAAAAAATACAGAACGGTAACGATGTCGGCGGCGGACAGCGAGCCGCCCGGATGGCCCGAGGCGGCGGCACAGGTCATCTCGATCACGTGTTTGCGCAGCTTGATCGCGATCGCTTCCAATTCCCTGATTTTCTCTCTTGAAGTCATGTGATCGATTGTACCATGATTTTTAATTCCGGCTCAAGCCGGACTTTGAATTTCCTTTTGACGGAGTTCTGCATGCGCGTCATCAGTTTTAAAACGTCCCTGGCTTTGGCCTCGCCCAGGTTGACGATAAAATTAGCATGCTTGACCGAAACCTGAGCATCGCCGATCCGCACGCCTTTGAAGCCGGCCTCCTCCAGCAATTTCCCGGCGAATTTGCCTTTGGGATTTTTGAAGATACTGCCGGCGTTCGGGATGCCGAGCGGCTGGCCGGCCCTTCTCTTCTCCAGGATCACGCCTATTTTTTCCTTGATTGTTCTGACCGCTCCCGCGCGCAGCTTCATGATAACTTCGGCCACAACATATTTTCTGCCCTGCAAAATACTGCGGCGGTAGCCAAAACCAAGCTCCTTTTTATTCAAGACCAACAGGTTCCCGTCATGGTCAAGGACCTTGACGCGGTCGATATATGAACCGATCTCTTTGCCCCAGGCGCCGGCGTTCATGACCGCGGCGCCGCCCAGAGTCCCGGGTATACCGGCCAAAAATTCCAGGCCGGTCAAACCGCGACGGCCCAAAATATTGATCAAACGCGGCAGGAATATCCCGGCGCCCACCTGGACGACCCGTCCCCGGACGGTCACCCGCCCCAACCCACCGCCTAAACTGATGACCAGCCCGTGGAAACCTTTATCCAGACACAACAAGTTTGTCCCCGCGCCGATCACGGCGATCGGCAATCGGTTCGTGCGCGCGAACCGCAGCGCCTCCCGAAGATCGGCGATCGTCTTCGGCAAGCAGAAATATTCCGCCGGCCCGCCGATCCGGAAGGACGTATGTTTTTTCAA
>JAQUOB010000132.1:2044-4229 GCA_028717325.1 Candidatus Margulisiibacteriota bacterium | reverse complement strand
GCCTTGATCGTACCGGGCGAAGGCAGGAAGTTCCTCTCGTGGTCTTCGGCGTTGATGCGGCATTCGATCGCGTGGCCCTGAAATTTGACGTCGCCCTGGCGGATCAGCAGTTTTTCTCCGGCCGCTATAATGATCTGCTCTTTAATGATATCGATATTCGTTATCATTTCGGTGACCGGATGTTCGACCTGGATGCGGGTGTTCATCTCCATGAAATAAAAGTGGCCGTGTTTGTCAAAAAGGAATTCGATCGTCCCGGCGCTGAAATAATTGACGGCTTTGGCCGCTCTCACGGCGGATTCGCCCAATTTTCTCCTGGTTTTTTCATCGACCGCCGGCGAGAGCGATTCTTCGACCAGCTTTTGGTGGCGCCGCTGGATCGAGCAGTCCCGCTCGCCGAGATAGATCGTGTTGCCGTGCTTATCGGCCAATAACTGGACTTCGATGTGGCGCGGCTCTTCGATCAGCTTTTCGACGTAAACCTCGGGATTGCCGAAAGCGGCATCGGCCTCGGCCCGCGCCGTTCTCATTAAATGAATGAATTCATCGGGCTCAAAAACCACCCTCATCCCCCGGCCCCCGCCCCCGGCCGTGGCTTTGATGATGACCGGATAGCCTATTTTATCCGCGACCCGCTTGGCCTCTTTTTCGTCCGAGATCGTTCCCTCCGAGCCGGGCACGGTCGGCACGCCGGCTCGGGCGACGGTCTTGCGGGCCGTGGCCTTATCGCCCATCTGCTCCATGGCGTTGATCGGCGGGCCGATAAAAGTTATCTTGTTGGCTTCGCAGATCTCGGCGAATTTGGAGTTTTCGGCCAGGAAGCCGTAGCCCGGGTGGATCGCGTCGGCACCGGCCACTTCGGCCACGCTGATGATGCCGGGAATGTTGAGATAGCTCTGGTTGGGCGCGGATGGTCCGATGCAGAACGACTCGTCGGCGATCTTGACATGGAGAGCGTCCTGGTCGGCCTCGGAATAGACCGCGACCGTCCCGATCCCCATTTCTTTCGCCGCGCGGATGATCCGCACGGCGATCTCACCGCGATTGGCGACTAAGATCTTTTTGAACACGAAAGGTGATATTATCACATAGCGGGCAAAGAATCAACACCGGCTGTTTACTTTACGGCCGCGATGTGATAATTTTATCCCATGGAATTTTTTGATTTTCTGACCCCGGCCAGGATCAAGAAAAATCGCAGCAGTTATAAATTTTCCGTCAACGCCCGGATCATCACTTTGTGGGTGATCGCCGCCGTCGTCAGCCTCTTCCTGTTCCGGTTCTCCAGGATCCTGCCGGTCTTTATCTGGGCGGCCGTCACCGCCTATCTCTTTAATCCGGCCATCACCCTCGTCAGCGAAAAAACAAAAATAGCACGGGCCGTCTGGATAATCATACTCTATTGTCTGCTGGGCCTCCTGGTTTTCTGGACCTTAAGATCGCTGGTCCCGCTGATCGGGAACGAAATGTCGGACCTCATCTCCGGCTCTTTTGACGACCCGTCGACTTTCCTGGGCCGGATCGCTTCACAGGGGACCATCTCGATCATCGGCATCGATATCAACTTAAAGGACCAGGTCATGCTGCTTGAGAACTGGCTTAAGTCGCAATTCCCGCTCCAATTTCTGCCCATTTTCGTGGGAGCGGTGGAAAAGGTCGTGCTGCTGCTTATTTTCCTGGTCGTGACTTTCTACCTGATACTTGATTCCGGCAAATATATAATTCTGTTCAAGCGGATCATCCCTTTCCCCTACCGCCAGGAGATCTTTGACCTGATCGAGAACGTCAATCTGACGCTGGGCGCCTATATCCGGGCGCAGGTGATCCTGATCGTCATCATGTCGATCGCCAGTTTTCTCCTGCTCTCGGTCTTGCGGGTCAAGTACGCGCTCATTCTTAGCCTCGGCACCGGCCTGCTCGAGGTCATACCGATCGCCGGGCCGATCGTCGCCACCGTGATCGCCGCCCTGGTCGCGCTGTTCCAGGTCGGCACGCCTTTCGGTATTTCAAATGTCATGCTGGCAACGATCGTTGTGGTCGCCTATTTTACGCTGAGGCAGCTGGAAGATTATTTCGTCATACCCAACGTGGTCTCCAAGTTCACAAAAGTCCATCCGGTGGTGGCGATCTTCGCCCTGATGGTGGGCGGCTCGGTCGGCGGCGTGCTCGGCTTGTTCCTGGCCAT
>JAQUOB010000132.1:0-1944 GCA_028717325.1 Candidatus Margulisiibacteriota bacterium | reverse complement strand
AGGGGGTGAGTTAGAAAAAGATCAGGAACAACATCATAAAAGAGATGATCGTGAAACTGCCGATCGTCAGCCAGGCGATCCCGTTGAACAGCGGTCCGTTGGCGTTACTGCCCATCAATTTTTTGTCATTGATCAATTTCAACATCACGTAAAAAATGAAAGGCAGGATCATCGTATTCAACGCCTGCGAAGCGGTGAGGATAAAGATCATGGGCAGGTTGGGTATTAAAACCAAAAGCGTGCAGGAAAAGAGGCAAAAGCCGATGATGGAATAGAAAAGCGGCGCGTCCCGGAAAGCGGCGTTGACTTTTCTTTCGGTGCCGAGCACTTCCGTGACGGCATAGGCGGTACCCAGCGAGATCACGCAAACCCCGAGCAGGGAAGCGTTTAAAAGCCCCCAGGCGAACAGGTGTTTGGCAAACTCGCCGAGCAAGGGGCCCAGCGCCTGCGCCGCGTCGATGGCATTCTCGATGCGGACCCCCTTGACGAAAAGGGTCGCCGCGCAGGAGATGATGATGAAATAAGCGACAAAATCGGTCCAGAAAGCCCCGAAGGCAACGTCCAGCCGCGCGCTCCTGATATTTTTTTTGCTGACCCCTTTGTCCACAAAATAGGACTGGACAAAAAACTGGCCCCAGACGGTCAGGGTCGTGCCGATCAGCGCGGTAGCGGTAAATATGAATTCCCGGTTCATCGGCAGCGACGGGACAAAGCTGCCCTGGATCATAGCGTGCAGGTCGGGCTTGGCGATGAAGCCGTTGATGATGTAACAAAAGAACATGATGCAGGATGTCAAAAATATGTTCTGGACGAAATTAAAACTGCCCCGCAGGATCACGGTCCAGACAATGATGGCAAAGACCGGGACAAAGATCAGGCGGGGAATATGGTAGATATCCGCCACGGAGGCGATACCCGCGACGTCCGCCAGAATATTCGAATAGTTGGCGATAAAGACCAGGCCGATCAAGAGGATTGAAAATCGCAGGCCGAATTTTTCCCGGATCAGATCGGCCAAGCCCTTGCCGGTCACGACCCCCAGCCGCATCCCCATCTCCTGGGTCACGTAAAGCATGAAAGTTATCAGAATGAGTATCCACAGCATCTGATAACCGAAGTGCGCGCCGGCCACCGAATAGGTCGCCACTCCGCCGGCATCGTTGTCCGCCGTGCCGGTAATGATGCCCGGCCCCACGACCGATAAAAAAACCAGCATCCGCAGCATCCAGTAATTCATGTTCCGGTTGGCGAACCATTTCTTGATCGGCATGTTTATCCCAGTATCTGCCTTTTTCGTTTGGAGGTCGGCGGCAGGACCAGGTCGATGACGTCATCGACCGTGATGATGCCGAGGAGCCGGTTTTCGTGGTCGACGACCGGCACCGCCAGCAGGTTATATTTTGAGATAACGTCGGCGACCTGTCGCTGGTTCATCTCGGGAAAGACCTTAATGGAGTGCCGCTGCATGATGTCAGAAACAATCTTGTCCGGCGCCGCGATGATCAAACTGCGCAGAGACAAAACGCCGACCAGGCGGCCCTCGTCATCGGTCACGTAGAGATAATAGATCGTTTCCGCGTCGGGCGCCGTTTCCCGGAGGCGGGCGATCACCTGCTCGACCGTCAGGTGCTGGGTCAGGGTGACGAATTCCGTGGTCATCAAGCCGCCCGCCGTTTCGTCCCGGTGTTTCAACAGCTTCCGGATCTCGGCCGATTTGCGCGGCCGTATCAGCCGCAGGAGTTCCTCGGCTTTTTCGACCGGCAGGTCGCCGATGATATCCGCCGCTTCGTCGATCGGCATTTTTTCCAGGATGCCGAGCGACTTTTTGGTGTCGAGGGCGGCGATCAGGACCGCGCCCAAGACCGGCTCCAGTTCGTGGATGGCCTCGGCCGCCGTCTTATCCGACAGGGCGGAAAAGATAGCGGTCTTTTGTTCGGTCTGGAC
>JAQUOB010000131.1 GCA_028717325.1 Candidatus Margulisiibacteriota bacterium | reverse complement strand
TCGATAAAGGCGATGTCGAACGCGTCTTTTTTGAACTGTTCCAGGGCGGAGGGGCCGTCCGGGAAGGTCGTTACGTCGTAATCCTTGATCTTCAGGATCATCTTGAAAGATTCAAGGACCGAGGGCTCGTCATCGATCACCATTATTTTGACGCTGTCTGCCAAATTACCAACCTCCTGCTAACATCAATTAATGAATTTTATCACTGGCAGGTAATTATTGCAATAAGATTTTAATTATGATATTCTAATTTTTGGGCCGGGGTAGCTCAGTTGGCTAGAGCGAGGGACTCATAAGCCCTAGGTCGCCGGTTCAATCCCGGCCCCCGGCAATCATAATACGCGCGGCCGCCGGCCGGGAAATCCCATGAGAGATAAAACACTCGCAGCCTTAGCCTATGTCCTGTGGATACCGTCGCTTTATATCGTTCTCACCGAAAAAAGGCGCGACGAATTCGTGGGCTTTCACGGCAGCCAGGCGCTCGTCCTGTGGACGGGCATATTTATCGTTTTCTTTGCCGTCCGCTTTCTGGTCAACCTGATCTGGAGCTTCTTTTACGTCCCTTATCTTGACGTTCTCGAGATCCTGACGGGCACGGTTTTGTACGGCTATGCACTGTACTGCGGCTACCGCTGTTATCAGGGCTTGAGTTTCAGAATACCTAATTAATTATGATCGAGAAAAAATTTTTAGAGACGATCAAAGAATACGGCCTGTTCGAGCCGGGCGATATTGTCCTGGTGGCGGTTTCCGGGGGGGTCGATTCGACGGCGCTGCTCCATTTGCTGGAGGCCAACCGGGAGGCGTTAAAGGTATCCCTCCATATCGCGCACCTCAACCACCTGCTGCGCAAAGGGGATGCCGAACTTGACGTTAGGTTCGTCGAGGGGTTGGCCCAGAAGCTGAACCTCCCTGTCACGGTCGAGGCGGTCGACGTTGCCGCGCTGGCCAAACAGGAGAAAATGGGGATCGAAGAAGCGGCCAGGCTGGCGCGCTATGACTTTTTTGAACGAACGGCCGGGAAGATCGGCGCGAATAAGATCGCGGTCGCCCACACCGCTGATGATAATATCGAAACGTTCCTGATGCGGCTGCTGCGGGGCGCCGGGTTGAAGGGGCTCTGCGGCATTCCGCCCAAACGCGGCCCGATAATCAGGCCGATGATCAAGACCTGGCGGCGGGAGATCGAAGATTATGTCGGTGCCTTGAAGCTGGTGCCCCGCCGCGATCACACCAATTATGAATCAAAATACATGCGCAACAGCGTGCGCCTCAAGCTCGTTCCCCAGCTGAAAATTTATAACCTGAACATCAAAGAAATAATCCTGCAGACGATCCTGCTCTTGACCGAGGACAGCCTTTATCTGGAAAAAAAGGCGGCGGAGGCCCTGGCTGAGATCAGGAAAACGTCGGGGACCGGCGAAGTTAAACTTGATCCGGGACGCCTTAAAAAAGTCGAGTCGGCGATCCAGGGGCATCTTTTGCGGTTAGCGGTTGAGCGGGTGAAGGGAGACCTGAACCAGTTGTCTTTCCGGCACATCCGGGACATCCTGGATAAGATCGATTCGACTGAAAAATGGGAACTGCACCTGCCCGGCGGGATCTTTGCGGCGGGCAGTAAGGACGAGCTTTCGATCAGCCGGGAGCGCTCACAGGAGCGGGAGTGCAGGGAATTTAAGTACTCCCTGACCATTCCGGGCCGGCTGGAGCTGGCTGAGATCGGCCGCTCCTTTGGCTGTGAATTTGCCGAAAAACTCGATAAAAACAGCGGCCCCGATACGGCCTATGTTGATTATAGCGTGCTGGGGAAAGAGCTGGTCGTGCGCAGTAAATTGCCCGGCGACCGCTTTGTCCCGTTGGGGGTCAAAGGGACGAAAAAGCTTCAGGATTTTTTTGTGGATGAGAAGATCCCGGTCGAGGCGAGGGACGGCGTGCCGGTCATTGAGAGCGGCGGCAAGATCATCTGGCTGGCTGGACAGCGCCTGGACGATCGCGCTAAGGTAACGGAAAAGACGAAAAGAATAGTGAAACTGGAGATAAAATGACGGCCAGGATTATTGAAATGGGCAGTCTCGCCGCGGCTGATAAAGAAATATTTTCGATCGGAGCCGATCAGGCCGGCGTAAAACTGATGGCGCCCAAAGCGGTTTTCAGGGTCGTCAAGCTGAAGGACGTTCGCCCGACGGCGGCCAACATTCTCAAACAGGAGATGCTTTCTTTCGGCGGTGAGGCGGCTACCGCCTACGGCTCGATCGACCATTCGGTCAGGGAGACCGATGTGCTCGTTTCGGGGACGCTCCGGCAGTTCCGCCGGCTGACCGATAAATTGAAAATGCACCAGTTCGGCCTGCCGAAAATAGCTGGTGAAATTGAAAATTGCCTGAAGAATTACGACCGCTCTCCCGCGCCGATCAAAATCGGCCCCAGAACTTTCCACTTTGGGCGCCGGACCTATATTATGGGGATATTGAACGTGACGCCCGATTCTTTTGCCGACGGCGGCCGATATTTTGAGCCGCGGGCGGCGATCGACCGGGCGAAAGCCATGGTGGACGAAGGCGCCGACATTATCGATGTGGGCGGTGAGTCGACCCGGCCGGGAGCCAAGCCGGTTCTAGCCGATGAAGAGATAAGGCGCGTCCTGCCGGTCGTCAAGGCCCTGGCTAAGAGCCGCCTGGCGCTTTCGATCGATACGCGCAAAGCCAAAGTGGCGCGCGCGGCGCTTGAGGCCGGCGCGGGGCTGGTCAACGATGTCAGCGGCTTGAGATACGATAAGGCCATGCCCAAGATCATAGCGAGATATAAAGTCCCGGTTTGTCTCATGCACATGCTTGGCACACCGAAAACCATGCAGAAAAAACCGGTTTATCAAGACCTGATGGGGGAGATAATCGATTATCTCTTTGCAGGTATTGCAATTGCAAAAAATGCTGGTATACTACTTGAACAAATTATTATCGACCCCGGTCTTGGTTTCGGTAAAACGGTCGAAAATAACCTTGAGATCGTTAGAAGATTAAGGGAGCTTAAAGCCCTGGGCCGGCCGATCCTCGTCGGTCCTTCGCGAAAATCGATGATCGGCCGGGTCCTTGGTCTGCCGGCGGAGGAGAGGCTGGAGGGGACGGCGGCTGTTGCGGCGGTTGCCATTGCTAATGGTGCTAACATTGTCCGGGTCCATGACGTAAAGGAAATGCGCCGGGTTGTCCGGATGACGGATTCTTTGGTTGGGAGGAGTTAAAATGGTAAAGAAGAAAAAAACCGGTAAAAAGCCGGTCAAAAAAAAGAAAGCGGCGGCGAAAAAACCGCCGGTCAAGTCAGCTAAAAAAGGCAAAAGGAAACCAGGGCCGGCCAAGGTCTATTTGGGCCTGGGCTCGAATGTCGGCGACCGGGAAGAATATATCGAACAGGCGATCTTTCTGCTCGAGAAAAATCCGGACATCCAGGTCATCAAGCGCTCATCGAACTATGAGACCGAGCCGGAGGGCGGCACCGAACAGCCGCCGTTCATCAATTCCGCGGTAGCGATCATCACCAAACTGCCGCCGGAAAAATTGCTCGAGGTCTGTCAGGAGATCGAAACGGCGCTCGGCCGCGACCGGGAAATGGAGTGGGGGCCGCGCACGATCGACATCGATATCCTGCTTTTTGAAGACCAGATCATTTCCGAAGACAAACTGCAGATCCCGCATCCCCTGATGCACGAGCGGATGTTCGTCCTGAAGCCGCTGAAAGAGATCGCCCCGCACGCGATCCACCCGGTGCTGGAAAAAAGCATCGAAGACCTGTATGAAGAGAGAAAAGCCGAGGTCGGCGAGAAATATGACGACGAACTGCCCGGTTTCAAAGAGATCAGCAAGAGCGGGGGCAGCGGTTCCTACGACGATTATGAGCGATGGTGATCGGGAAATGACTAATGACTAATTCCTAATGACTAATGAAGGAATTAACTATTCAACAAAATCCGCGCAGGCAACTATTGAACTAGGGAAAAAGATAGGTTCTGTTCTTCGTCCGAACGATGTAATCGCTTTGACCGGCCAGTTGGGTGCTGGCAAAACAACTTTGATCCAGGGAATCGCGGCGGGGATAGGCGTCAAGGATTATGTTACCTCACCGACTTTTATCATCATCAACGAATATCAAGGTCGGTTGCCTTTTTATCACATCGATCTTTACCGTTTGGATTTTATCAAAGACGTCGAAGCTCTGGGGATCGAAGAATATTTCAACCGGGGCGGGGTTTGCGTGATCGAATGGGCGGAAAAGCTGGGCGATCTACTGCCCAAATCGGCGGAGAAGATCGAATTGAAAATAATTTCGGA